>CAISDD010000307.1 GCA_903883985.1 uncultured Pseudomonadota bacterium
GTGCGGGTCAAACTGTTCCCCCCTTTTTAAAAGGGGGGCTAGGGGGGATTTGCTCCCTCCCCTTTTTAAAAGGGGGGCTAGGGGGGATTTGCTCCCTCCCCTTTTTAAAAGGGGGGCTAGGGGGGATTTGCTCCCTCCCCTTTGACAGGCGTCTCCTGCGCGGCTGCACAGGCCGGGGATGTGTACCGCCGTCAATCACAAATCCACCCCCGCCTGCGCCTTCACCCCGGCGCGATAAGCGTGTTTCACGTCGATGACGTCGCTCACCGTATCTGCGGCCTCCACCAAAGCGGGTAAAGCCGCGCGTCCGGTGATGACCACGTGTTGCATGGGTGGGCGCGCGGCCAGGTCGGCCAGCACCATCGACGTGTCCAGCCAGCCATAGCTGAGCAGATAGGTGAGCTCGTCCAGCACCACCAGGCCTATGCCGGGGTCGCGCAACAGACGCCGCGCCACGTCCCAGCCGCGCCGGGCGGTCGCGATGTCGCGTTCCAGATTTTGCGTGTCCCAGGTAAAACCTTCGCCCAGGACATGCCATTCCACGCCGGGCTGACGGCCGAAAAAGGCCTCCTCGCCCGTGGAGGGACAGGCCTGTGTGCCTCTCCCCTTGATGAATTGCGCCACCCCCACCTTCATGCCGTGGCCCAATGCACGCGCGACCATGCCGAAGGCAGAGGAAGACTTGCCCTTGCCATTGCCGGTGAGCACCAACAGCAGGCCTTTCTCCAGACTGGCCTGAGCGATACCGGCGTCGATCACCGCCTTCTTCTTCGCCATGCGCGCGGCGTGGCGGCTAGCGTCCGTGGCCATGATCAGAAGTTGAGCTTCATGCCCACTCGCCAGGAGCGCGTGAAATTGACCGGATAAATGCTGTCGTCCGCGATCCACAAGCCGTTTCTTTGGCTGAACAGATTCGCCACGGTGACGAAGTACTCAATCTTTTCATGGGCATAACGATAGGCGATGTCGGTGGAGAGATAGGCGGCCTGCTTCTGGCTGAAATCATTGGCGAAGTCGTTCGCCGCATACGCCTGACTGCGCCAGGTCTGGGTGAGCTGGACATGCGAAGCGGGCGTTGCCTGCCAGCCCAGGCCCAGCGTGGCGCTGTGGCGCGGTACGCCGGGCAGATCCTTGCCATCGTAGGCCTTATTCTGGCTGGCCTGGTCGATGAGGGCGCGGGTGGTCGAATAATTCAGGCTGACCGTGAGTGTGTCCGTGGCTTTCCAGTTGTCTTGCAACTCCAGCCCGAATTTATGGGTTTTTTCCAGGTTGGTGTTGCTCCAGGTAAGCGGATCGAGATAGATCTCGTAGTCCAGCTTGGTATGAAACAAGGTGAGTTTCAGACGGTTTGCCGCTGTGACGTGATTGAGCCCCAGGTTGAGGGTATGGCTGACGGCGGGGACGATGAAGCCGTTGAAACGGATCGCTGGCGGGGAAAGCGTGTAATCGGTCGTAAAAAAGCCGTCGATGTCCGGCGCCTGGAAGGAACGGTCGTAATTGGCGAACAAGCTCCATCGTTCATTCAGCTTTTCATTCAGCCCGAGATCCCAGACGTTGAGCCCATGATGCGACCGGAGTGCTGCACCTTTGTCGGGCGTGTAGGTGTAGGCCACCTTCTCGGTACGGGCACCTGCGGAGAATATCGTGTCGCCCAGGTGAACCTGGCTTTGGGCATACCCGCCGGTATTTTCCTTGCGAGTGCGGTCGCTGGAACTGATGCGCGTACCAGCAAAATTCTGTACGCCCGTGGTCAGGGCGAAATGTTCGCCCCGATATTGCAAGGCCAGGTCGTCGCCGCTGTAATCGTAGTGATATACGGAGCCAAAGGTGATGAGGTTGGACAGCTTGTTCTCGTCGTTGTGCCTGGCCGTGAGCGTCCATCTGTCGTTCAGTTCCGCCGTCACCCCCATGCCCCATTGGTCGCTGTTGAGCAACTGGTGGGTATAGGGAACGGCTAAACCGCTGTAGAGGGAAACATCGCTTTGTGCCGGATTGGCGTTGAAAGCCTCCGCCTTGAGCGGGCCGACATAGCGGGTGTCGATGCGCGTGCTGGCCCCGTCCAGGTCGAATTTCAGGTGCTCCATCGGGCGCAGTCCCAGGCGGGAACGCCAGGTGCGGTTGCTGGAGGCATCGCGGTTTCCGGTGGCATCCGAGTCGCTCGTGCCATTCAGGCCGGCATACTGGGCGCTGGCGCTCAAGCTGACTTTTTCCTTGTTCAGACCCGCCGCAACGATCAGGTCGCGCGCCCCATGACTGCCTAGGCCGGTCTCGATGCTGGCACCGGTGTGGGTGCGCGTGTAGATCTGGATGCTGCCGGCAGTGGCGCCGTCGCCAAACATCACCGCGCCGCTGCCCTTGGTGATCTCGATGCGCTCGATGTCGGCCAGAGGAATCGAGCCTAGCAACTGCGGCATGCCGTCGATGTTGTTGAGGCGGCGTCCATCGACCGAGACGACGATGTTTTCGTAGCCGTTGGCCATGCCGTAACCGCGCATATCGAGCAAGGGCGTATCACGATTGCCGTAGCCTGGCATGACGTTCACCGAGGTATGCTGAGCGAGGTAGTCGTAGAGCGTGGTCGCACCCGATTTCTCGATCTCCCTCCGGGCATGGACTTCGGAGGCGTAGGGGGCCAGTACGTCCGGCGTGGGTACGCGCGTGGCGCTGACTTCGATGGCTTCTAGACTGGGAATTTCTTGCGCCTGAACAGGCAGAGTGAACAGGCCGGCAGTGAATACGGCCAAAGTGGTGCGGTACATGGGTCTTCCTTTCTCGTTCCGCTGCGACCCCGCAGGGAAAACCAAAAACGCGGGCCGAGAACGGGCGTCGCCATGGCGCCGCCACTAAGAAAACCGTTCACACACCAAGGAATACCGCCCGCCGCGGCCCGCTTACCCTTCAGGCCGGTCTCCGGGCTCGCGCTTAGGGTCTCTCGACCCCGGTGGTTCGCCTTCCCGTCGCAAGGACAGTGGCATGGTGAACAACCTTTGAGCGCTTACCGTTGCGGGGGCAGCACAGGCATGGAGGTTTGTGAAAAACGCTCGCACCTGTTTCCCGTTTCACTCGCTAAAAAGCAAGCACCTGAAGCGAGCGGAAGTTTAGTCGATGCGGCCGGCGCTGGCTATGCTGGCCATCATTCAATTTCCATTCAGTTGCCATTCAGTTGCCATACTCACCGCCGGACTTCAGCCTGTACTGGATGTCCGCGAGCCTGGCAGTACCGTTCACGGTGCAAAAATAGTGGCGGTAGAGTTCGCTGCGAATATCGTTGAGGGTGCGACCCTGGATCGCCTCCCATCGGGCGTAGCGGTTGCGCTGCCAGGTGCTGCCGCCGTCTTTGCCAGGATGACCGAAGGCATAGATCTTGCGCTCGCCGGTTTCGCAACGCATGCCCTCGAAACTGACGGTTTGGGCGCCGCTGGGGCTTTCCACGACCACGCCGTAGCGCACCACACCATCCAGGTCGGCGCTCACCGAGTTGTAATCGACATAGAAGCGATTGCTGGAGCGGTTTCCCAAGGAGATGGCGACGAAATTCTCGCGCCTGGGGTAGGGCGGGAGCAGGTTCTGCAACTCGCTCCAGGCCTTGGTGTTGGCGTCAAAGTCGTACTCGAACGGGCTGGGCTTGTTGTCGCTCATCACGTCGACCGCGTGGACCGGCAACGCAAACAGGGTCAGGAGGAGTAAGGGTAGGGTGCGGCGCATGTGGGTTTCCAATCTCGGGCTCCAGAGCA
>CAISDD010000308.1 GCA_903883985.1 uncultured Pseudomonadota bacterium
CAAGGGCCGCATCCCCTTCCTCACCATTCACCAATCAAAGGGGCTGGAATTCCCCGTCGTCGTGCTCGGCAATCTGCGCAGAGATGCCAGGGTCCAGCGCATCGAGACGATCGTTCGTCCGCTCCTGAGCGGCAGGGCGAACCACTGGAGCGAAGCGCCGACTTCGATGTCATGCGCATGTATTACGTCGCGCTCTCGCGGGCCGAAAACCTGCTCGTCCTCGCCCATTTCAAGGGGCGAGGTCAGCGAATCAACGATGCGTTCAGAGAGCTGCTGAACGACACCATCCCCCGCATCCCTCAGCTCAAACTCAGCCAGATTGCCCCCGCCACCGCAGCCCATGAAGCCCAGCCGAAAGCCTACTCCTACACTGCCGATTACTTGCTTTACCATCGCTGCCCGCGTCAATACATGCTCTTTCGCAAGTATGGCTTCGTGCCCTCGCGCGGGACGGTCATGCTCTTCGGGAGTCTGGTCCACCGCACCCTGGAAGACCTGCACCATCTGCTGATTAGCCAACGGAGCCAGCCATGACCGACGCCGAGATCGAAGATTTCCTGCGCGAGATGTTCGAGGAGAATTACGAACTCCTGTTGGCCGACGGCGGCCACGCCCTGAGCCCCGAGGTCAAGAACGCGGCCCTCAGCCAAGTTCTGTTTTACTGGCGCAAGCTCAAGGGGATTGCGACCAAGGTCACCGACACGGAGGTTTTGCTCGTGTTGCCGGACCAGAAAAGCCCCGAAGGACGCAAATACACCATCGAGGGCGTGGTGGACATCGTGCAGGAAGCCAACCGCACTGTGATGTACGACCTCAAAACCCACGATGCTGATTATGTGCAGAACAACCTGGCTCTGTACGAAGACCAGTTGAACGTCTACGCGCATATCTGGCAGGCTCTGCGTGGGCTACCGCTGCACGAGACTGCGATCATCGCGACCTCCTACCCGCTCTCCGTCAAACGCGCCCTTCAGCCACCCGTAGACCAAGCGAAACTAGACAAGGCGCTTGCAAACTGGCAACCCGTCGTGCCGATCCCCTTCGACAAGAAGAAAGTGAAGGCCACCATCAAGAAATTCGGCAAGACCGTCGATGACATCGAGAACCACATGTTCGGCCCTTGCACAGTAGCCAAACTCAAAGACAAAACGGGTGGCAGTCGCGCTTTCGGTCAAGATGTCTGCGGCAACTGCGACGGGCGATTTTCCTGTTCCGCCTATCGCGAATACGCCCGTGCCTCTGGTCACCGCCAGGAAGCGCAATTGCGCGCTTTCATGGAGCAGGTAGACGAACGAGACCGCGCCGAGCGCCTGGATGCAAGTATCCCAGCCGGAGATGCCCGTTTTCGCTGGAAACCGGAATATAAACGACTCGTTTCTCGGTTCTTGAAGCAACATTTCGGTGGCGCACAGGGCTTGACAAGTACGTTTCCCTGGATGGAAACGCATTCAGAAGAAAACGGTTATTCTGATGCCATTGACACTAGGGTGTCTGCCAAGAACAGAACCGAATATCGCGGCCTCGAAAGGTTCGCGATCCAGTATTTCGCGACGGCGCAGTATGAGTATGCCTACCAGCATTGGCTTATGGCGGCATGTTGGCGACGCGAAGATATGCTTTCAAATAGCGCGGAGGATGAAGTCGGACAAAAAGGAGTTGAATACTGCATCAAACATGCGCTATACAATAACGCCCTCGATCAGTGGCAACAAAACAGAGGCACTGAAAACGTTCCGGAACCAGAACAATTTGATATATCCGATCTGGATATTCAACAGAAAGAAGAGCAGGGACTTCTTCAGATTGAAGAGCATTCGAAGCGGAACCAGAATTAATGATATTGGGTCTTCGTGGAAGAAGGATGGGAAATTCAACGCGACACCCGGAAGCATCTTCGACTCTTTCCTGCCTCTGTCTATCGCCGATTTCCCTCCATGAAGTCCCCTGCGTCGCCGGAAAACCTTCCGCATCGCCCACCAGCACCGCCTGACGAGCGGCGGCTCGCGGTTAGCTCGTAAAGTCCAGGGCAGATCCTGAGCGGGCAACTCGCCTGAGGAAAACAGGATCGCCACCGCAAACAACGCGACGCAATTTGTCGCGCTCGTGGCTGACAATGACGTCATCAACCGATACGCCAACGTCATGTGTAAACGCCACCCCCATATTCCACCGTACGAGTCATGCCCAAACCTATACTGTTGCCATGGCGAAGGCGACCTCTCGGGGCGCTGTGTCTGTAGTTTCGGACACCGCAATGCCAGGATTGGAAAAGAATGCTGGAAAAGTGCAACATGAGAGTTCCATTCTCACGTGATCAACAGCATCGCTGGATCAGCTTATACGACCTTCCCGATCTCCTGTGGGTAAAAGTGGAAGCGAATTCCAGGTACGATCAGGGGCATGATCATGGTTTGCCCGGGATCGTTCTCGACCTGACGGGATCAGGAAGGTATTCGCCACCTTATCAGGAGAACGCCTATCTGCGTCCTTTGCCGGGAAGCGATCAACTCCGGGCCGATGTGCAGAATCTGAGTGGGACGCTTACTCGCGGGGATGTGGCCATCATCCATGGCGACATTCGCTTCACCAAGTGGAGGGCGTATCTACTGGATGCGGTTAAAAGTGCAAGTTCGTGTGGTGCCATCGTGCTGGTGGGCCTTGCTGGAAATCGACAATTCCCGCTCAATGCCGTGGATAGAGTCTATGTCGAAGAAATCAATCGGCATGCCAACATTGTAATGATGGAGGCAACGTTGACCGCGTCGGACTATAGCTGCTCGGATCTGCTCAAGTATCTTGCCAATGACGTGGCTGGGCAACGGATCCTGAGTGAGTTGCTGAGCATCCACAAGCGCGGGCCATTCCTGCTGGCAAGTGGGCACCATTTGGAAGGCGGGCTTGAGGCGGATAAAGTGGCTTTCCAAAGATTATGGGCGCACTGTCAGGGATTGGGACTGCCGCTTGCCAAGGCAACAGCCCTGTTTGCCTTGATTCGTGCCAGAAGACACAAAAGGGTCGATGAGGAAGCGAACCTCAGCAGGCTGCTCTATCAATGGACGAAAATCTCCTCCGGCCGCGTGCGTATGCATAGCGGGCTGGAATTCTCCATGTACGCCGCACTGGAACATTTTCATTTCATCTTCCAGCTTCCTGAATTGACTTCGTGGTCGGCCTGAGTACCCATGCGATATCACCGAGGCAAATCGGTCATCCCGGGGAAATATCGGGATGCAGCATCGGATGATTCCGTCAGGCCGGCTTTGAATAGATTCCTGATGCCTCGGCCAGGGTGACGGCGATGGCTTTGCGCAGTTCGGGCGGTGCGATCACTTCGATTGCGGCACCCTGGCTCAATATCCACCAGCGTAATTGCGGTGTGTTCAGAACCGTGGCGCTGACACGATGCTCATCGTGTTCCAGGGTCTGGTCCGGAGACAGCGGGGTCTCTTCGAGGATGCGCGCCAACCAATCCTTGATGCGTGCCTCCATGAGTATGGGTTCGCCGCCACCGAATTGCAGGGCGCCGGCCTGAATGTAGGCGTCGAGATCGAAATCCGGCCTGGGTTCCATGGGTTTGTACAAGCGTTTTGCGCTATGGATGCGGTGCACCGCGTAGAGACGCACATCGGGATAGGAGTGGGCGGTGGCGACCAGATAACTGACCGGGCCGCGCTGCACCAAGCCGAGCGGATTGAGTGTCAGCGTGTGAGTCTGTTCCTGGCCCATGGAGCGATACGCCACCTCGACCTGTTCATCTGCCAACAGTGCGTCCTGAACCGTTTCCAGCACATCCGGCTCGATTTCCGGAGGCAGCAGCGGCAGCATGGGGGCCACGGTGCGCACCTTTCCGACCCACCTGGCATTGCGATTGCTATCCGCAAGTGCAGAGAGTGTATTCGCCGCCTGGCGAAATCGTGGCGCCATGGTTTTCAGTACCGAGGCCGGCAGCAGGGGACGCAACGTATCCTCCACTACGCGCATGGACAAGGCCTCGGCCAGCGTCATCCCGGGCAGATTGATGGAGGCGGTGGACGACCAACGCCAACCGTGAGGCACGCCCTTATCATTGCATTCCAGCGGCAAGCACTCCACGAGTCCCTTCAGGTCGCGCTCCACCTGGCGCTTGCTGACCGTGTAGCCTTCCCTCTGGAGTTCCTCGGTCAACGCTTTGACTAACATTCCCGAGCCAGATGTCGGCAACATTTTCAGCAAGGCCCATTGGCGCAGCAAGGTGTTGCGGGTCGAGTCGGCCGGCATCTCTCAGTACCTCAGCAAGTTTAAAAGGGTCATTCTTCATGACCCCACGTAAGTACAACGCCTTAAACTGCAAATGTTTGGATCAACCGCATCTTGCTCAAGATAGGCTTGATGTTGATCGGGGTCCATTCTCAAAATGGTCTTGTCCTGAGCATCCTGTACCAGTTTTTCCATGAGGATGCCCTCGCTCACGCCGTAGTAACAGCACAAACGCGCTATCGTTCGCCGTTTGAGTTGGGATCTGTTCTCGACCGCAAAGACCGTATCCATGCGGACTGTTATGTTGAAGGCAGCCATGCCGTCCCTGCGGATCTTCCGGAGGGCATAGTCCAGCGCTTTCCGGTCATTCTCGAAAACCTTGGGATAATGTGTGGTCCAGCCTTTTTCCTGGCCCATCTTCACGCACCAGCCAGAGGGTTCAACCGAATAAATGCCGATCCAGACCGATATTCCCTCTTTGGTCACCGTTCGCGTAAGCGGTGAATAGACCGGCGGCTTGTAGCCTGCCAATATGGCCTGTTCCAATGCTGCCGCATCCACGATTTCGGGAGGCGCTTCTGGCAGATGCGGCACTACGATGGCTTCTTCTCCCGGGGCAGACCAGTTCAGGAAGTCGAGGAGACTCCAGACCCGCCCGTTCTGGATGTGGCATAGGATCAAGGCAGTCGAAGGTGCAGGATGATCGCAGGCTACAACCTTGATGCCCTTGATTTTCGCGTAACCATCAAAGATGATGCTCTGGAGTTCCTCTGGTCCAGCTATCGCATAGAACAGCGCATTGGTGGCCAGCGCTTCCGAAGAATCATGAAAATAGTAAATCGTGGCAAGCAACTCAGGCGTAGCCGCCGCGACCGGTTCCAGGTGCTTCATCAACAGGGAACCCGGATTGTCCATGCCAATCACCCCGAACGTATCCAGCGCCACCGAGGGCATGGGATCAAGGAGAGGAAGGAAATGCAGGGCGGTGGCGGGGAGTGAGATCATGCTTTAAAAAATAAAATCATCTAGATTTGGTACTTTTTATGTTTGTCGAATACTTCTTGTGAGACCAAGGTTGCACGCTGCCCTTGTCCTGATGGCTGAATTACAAATTGCAGAGAATCATCCAATCTTACAGGTTGTCTCTTGTAGTTATAGCCAATATTAAACGATGGGGAAAAGTGACTTAAAGCATCTGCAAAGTATGAGATCATGACCTCTCTATCGGAGAAGATGTCTGTACCATGTCTGGTCATGGCGTCAATAACACAACAATCAATCATTGTGCCTGCTAGCCATGCACTTTCGGACGAATATCCAGCACACCATTTTAAATTGGTACCTTCTATACACAAACCCATTTCGGTAGTATGCTCGCCAACGTAGCATGAGCCAAGCATCACGCCAGTAATGTTATGTTTTTTTGAATAAGAACCGATTTCCACAAGAAGGTCAATTATATTGACCCCACCCGCTTTTTTCTTATAACCATGTGCGGCAACATAAACCGAGGTGTTTTGGAAACGAATTTTGCATAAGTATTCTATCGCTTTCGTAAAGCTACTTTTATCGTAAAAATTTGCATGAAAAACCTCGGTATCACCTGCAAGTTTAGCGATTCCTTCAATAAATGGCAAAACACTTGTTCTATTGGAGTCGGAGTCGTCAAGCCCCCACGGTTGTTCCAAAACAAGAATCGCATTATTTGCACTACGTCTTAAGGTCATTAAAGAATACTCCTTGATGTAATCAATTTTAAACCGGCGGACTGTTGAGTAAGGTTATCTACGTTAATTTCAATGAATTATTTCCGTAGTCTCCTAGCCCGAAAAGTTCGCACGATAGACCACAGAATCGGATTTCGGTCCGAATCTGCACAGTAGACTCTACGCTACTTGTCACGATCTGCGCGTACTCCGTGTCAATTTTTTTGACAGGCAGAGGAGGTCGCTGTGGCGCGACGCATGCGGGTGCTGTCGCACACGTAGGCCGCGCAGAGTTTTTCTGCCACAGGTCGGTATGTGTATGCGACAGAAAGCGTACTAGGCTCGTCTGCCCACTCGGTCCATTCCCTATTATTAGAAATCTTTATCATTATAATCCAAATCTTCCAATTTAACGTGTTGATGATCATCCCTCTCTATTGCAGCAGGTACAGAATGTTCAACGTGATCCACTTGGGCAACGACCTCCGCTTCCTCCCAAAAGAGTACAAACCAGTGATCATTGGCGGTCGCGAAGGGTTCGATGAAGATGTTTTTGTCTCCGGGCCGGCCCAACAGGGAGTTGATGCTTTGCTCGGTCGCATGAGAGGCGGCGCCGAACCGATGAAACTTGTTCGTGGAGGTCTTTCTGGAATCGATCTCGTAGAGGAGACAAACGCCGAAGTCTTTGGATGATGAGGGCTTTCCGATCAGCTTGACGTCGTTCAATCGGACGGTCGAGTCTGAAAGAAAATGCAATAAAGGACGAGTGTCTCCAATGCTGAACATTTTCGCCTGCATTGTTCGGTCCTGGACGCTCATCCGTGCAGCAGCCATGTTGACCAATACCTCTTTGAGTGTATTGATCTCGCCCTGGAGGTGCTGGATTGCAGAGACATAACTGATTTGCATGATTGCTCCTTGGTTCGCCAACTAAAGTTATTCAGTTCAATCATTGTATAAATGCATGAACCGTAGGTCAGAATAATTTCAGGAAATTACGCCTATCCATTGATCTTTCCTCATGCCGAATGCGAAACCATTCACTGTTATAATTGTCGGCGAGCCGACTTGGGTTTACAGGATCAAACCAATTCATCCCATTCCACATCATCACCGATAATCCAGATCTTTCCGTATTCCAGATGCAGATAGGGTCGCCAAGTTCTACGCTTCACCTGCATTTCTCCAGATCGCAGTACCTGCCTTGGAAAGTAATCGCATAAGGTAGACTCCAGGAGTTTCATGAAGCCTGCCATGCCGAACGCGACAATATAAAAGGTGTTGGTGTAAGTTTCAAAGCTTGCGCTGGGCATGACGCTGCTCCAGATGCTTGCCTTGCCTACGAAATTATTCTTTTTCGCCCATTCCTTGACACAGGCATGTACCAGCGGATGCCATGCGCCATTTTCATATTTCCCCTGAATGTTCCACATGTCGATTTCGATTGGAGAAACCAGTCGCTTGTTGATGACAAATTCCGGGGTTGGGATGCTTGGCATGTTGATTCTCCTAGTTTGTGATTGAATTTATGTACAAGATCCATGCACTAAGTGATTTTCAATAAAATGGTTTGCGTCGTTTCCAGTTCATGGTGCCGCCGTCCTCTTGCCTGATCGGTCGTGCAATTCGCGCGATAGATCCGCTGTAGCGGGTACGGACCCGAATCCGCAAAGTGGACGGTACGCAGGTTGACTTCGTTGACGCAGCTCCAGTGCCGATGTTTTCCAGAAAGGCCGAGGATGGCGGTCTGGCCTGGGGTCTGCAGGTGGTCCTTTAATCGTTGCCAGAAGTGCGACAGCGGTGTGTACGTCTTGCAGGCGATGCGTCTTTCCAAGTGCAAGCCGTATTTCTGCAAGAGATAGGTGCCGGCGTGGTCGATGAGTCGACACAGTTCCCGCACGCCGATGCCCTGAGCCATCGCCGTGTGGAGTCGGCCTTGGGCGCCAAGTTGGGCAGTGAGGTGCTGGAACAGACCCTCTGCGTCCATTGCATTCCATCCGGCGATCGTGGTTTCCATCGCATTCACGATGGAATACACGCCGCAGAGTCCATCGAGTTCACCTTGTGCATAGGGCATGGTCAGTCTCCTTTTTGAATCGTTTCATTTCCGACAAAGCCCATGGCATGGGTTTTCCCTTCCTTGAGGGCGCATTCCTCGCGCAAGGCCTCCAGCAGGGCGTGGGCGTCACGCAGCGGTGAGAAGTCATGGCGCCGGGCGACGGCGGCGAAATCACCGGGGGTGAGCCGATCGATCCGGGCAAGTGCGCCCCGCAACGAGAGGGGTGCTTCCAGGTTCAGCGCCGTGCATTGCCGCTGGAACAAGTCCCAGCCTTGATCCGCCTTGAGATAGTCGAACTTGAGCTTGAGATCGAAGCGACGAAGTGCTGCCTGGTCGAGATCGTTGACCAGGTTGGTGGTGGCGATGAACACCCCCTCGAATGCCTCCATCTGGGTAAGCATTTCATTCACCTGGGTGATTTCCCAGGCATGTTGCGCGCCGCGCCTCTCCTGCAACAAGCTGTCCACCTCGTCGAGCAGCAACACCGCGCCCTCACTCTGTGCCTCGCGAAAGGCGGAGGCGATGTTGCGCTCGCTCGCACCCAGCCACTTGTCGATCAGGTCGGACGCGCGCCTGACCAGCAAGGGCCGCCCCAGTTGTTCGGCCAGCCAGCGCGCGTAGGCGGTCTTGCCCGTGCCGGATGGGCCATAGAGACACAGACGCCCGCGATTCGCTCGGATCAGGCCGGTGCTGAGTTCCAGCAGATTCGCACCAGCGTTGACCAGGGCCGGGTCATAGATCAGCGGCAAGGCCGTCATCCGTTCCAGCGCGGGATGGCCCTGGGCGCGCAGGGTGTTGTCGACGAGACGCTCGACCGCGCCGGCGATGTGCGCTTCGGGCAGGTGTTCACGGATAGTGCGGATGACCGAAACCGCGCGTGCGACCACCGCCGGCGCCAGGTGCTCGCATTGTGCCAGGCGGCTTAGCGTCGTAGCCGGCAGCATGCCTGCGGCACTTTGGGTGACGATGCGCTCACGCTGGCGTTTCGGCGGGATGGGCATCTCGATCACCATGTCGAATCGACGCATGAAGGCCGGGTCGATGCCGGCGATGCTGTTGGTCAGCCACAGGGTGGGCGTTGCATTGCTCTCCAGCGCCTTGTTGATCCAGGCCTTGCGACTTTGCGCTTGGCCATCCTTGCCGCCCAGCAACGCGAGCAGACCGTCGCCACCACGACCGAAGATGTCTTCGGCCTCATCGAACAGCAGGATCGCGCTGCTCTTCGCCAGTAGTACCTGAGCGGCTCGATAGGCACGCATGCGTGCACCACCATCGATTGCGTCCCCGTCCTCGTTTTCGCTCGCCACCTCGAAGAGGTCCACCCCCAGGTCGGCACCGAGCAAGCGCGCGAGCTCGGTCTTGCCGGTGCCCGATGGACCGTAGATCAGGATGTTGATGCCGGCCATCACCTCATCCAGGCCGCAGCGCAAATACAAAAGTAGGGGTCCCAAGTCCTGTTCCACATGCGCAAAATCGACCCGGGACAGGGTGGGGGTGGCACTGGGGGTGATGGTGTCGCGCAGCAATTCGAGTGGTGCAGCCTCTTCCGTCACCATACGCTCGGCGAAGGCGTCGGAGAGCAGGCCCAGCTTTTCTCCCAGCGAGAAGTTACGCGAGGCCTCCATGCGCAGCAGGCCGGACTGGGCCAGCGCCCCCCTCCTGGAGAGCGCAGCCACCGCGTCCTTATAGCCGAGTTTCAGCACCCCGGAAAGAACCGCACAGGCTCGCTCATTTCCCAGTGGTCCCAGCAACTCGACGGTCTCTCGCAGCACTGCGCTGGTGCTCAGCATGACCGCGAACAGCAACAAGCTGGATTCCGTTTCATTGAGATTTACCAGACTGGCAAGCTGGGCGATGTTGGCCACGAGGGCTGGAGATGGCCCAGGCTGCTGACGACTCTTCTCCAGCCGCGTGAGACGCCTGTGCAAGGCCTTCAGAATTTCGCGCAATTTGGCCTTGTCGAAAAAATCCTCGATTTCATCCGAACTCTCGCCGGAGTCGTGATCGCCCGTGAGGCCCAGGAAGGCATGAACCTTGGGGTCGGTGATGTATCCCAGGCCGAACAGGGTTTGACCGTTGCTGCCGGTGGCCGCCTGGAAGCCGCCGTGATGCACCAGGATACGCAGCACCCAGAGGAGGACGGGCTTCGGCTCGTCAGGGAAAGTGGATACCGAATCGGTTTTGCGTACGCCTCTGAATGCCATGATGACCTCCGGTGTGAGATCCACATTATCCGGGCCGGAATGTCAGAATGCGTCGCGTCCAAACTTTCGCGTCTGGGCGCACAAAGTGGGCGCGGGTGTCAGCCGGCCGGCAAGGGACGATTTCCGTGGGTCAAAGCCACAATTGTGCGGAAGAACATTCTCCATGCGACGCGTTCTGTCACTTCTGGACGCCAAGATGGTGACAGCCTGCATCGGCACGTACCGAGTGCGCTCGGCGTCACAGAATGTCGCGCGAGGATGTGCCTGACCCATGGGGGGGAACGAAATCAGCCGATGCGCCGCTTCCTGATCGAACAGATTTCAAGAGGACAAACACCATGCCGATCAAACAAGTCATCCAGGAAGGTGGCCTACCGATCAAAATCTGGGCCGATGAGTTCGAGGATCGCGCCCGTCAGCAGTTGATCAATATTGCTGCGTTGCCCTTCATCCACCATCATGTCGCGGTCATGCCCGATGTCCATACCGGCATCGGCGCCACTATCGGTTCGGTCATTGCCACCCACCAGGCCATCATCCCTGCGGCGGTAGGCGTCGACATTGGTTGCGGCATGGCGGCAGTGCGCACCTCGTTGACGGCGAATGATCTCGACGAGAAGGCGCTGAAGAAGATTTATGATCAGATCAGCCGCGATGTCCCCATCGGCCGTGCCCAACATCAAGACGACCGGGCACTGAATGCCGCCGCCCTGCCTTTCGAGCCGCAACTGACGGCGATGACCCTGAAGCATCCGCAACTGCTAAAGGCTTTTGGTCGGTTTTCGAACTGGGTCAACCAGATGGGGACGCTCGGTGGCGGCAATCATTTCATCGAAGTCTGCCTGGATGAGTCCGCTCAGGTCTGGGTGATGCTGCACTCTGGCAGCCGTGGGATCGGCAATGCAATCGGCCACTATTTCATCGAGCTGGCCCGCCAGGATATAGAACGGTTGGACATCCACCTGCCGGATCGCGATCTGTCCTACTTCCCCGAGGGCACGCGCCATTTCGATGATTACGTGGATGCCGTATCCTGGGCACAAACCTATGCCCGAGAGAACCGGGATCAGATGATGGGCTTGGTACTGTCGGCGCTATCGCGCCACCTGCAGCCCTTCGAGGTCACGACCGAGGTGGTCAACTGCCATCACAATTACGTGACCCGGGAGCATCACTTCGATTCCGATGTCTGGGTCACCCGCAAGGGTGCGATCCGCGCCCAGGCGGGAGACCTCGGCATCATCCCCGGCAGCATGGGCGCGCGAAGCTACATCGTGCGAGGCAAGGACAATCCGGAAAGCTTCTGCTCCTGTGCCCATGGTGCCGGCCGTCGCATGAGTCGGACACAGGCCGAAAGGGAGTTCACTACGGCAGACCTCGCCCGGCAAACCGAAGGGGTGGTCTGCCGCAAGGACAAGGGCGTCATCGACGAGATCCCCAGCGCCTACAAAAATATCGACACGGTCATGGCCAACCAGTCGGATCTGGTCGAGGTGATGCATACCTTGAAACAGGTGGTCTGTGTCAAAGGTTGAACAGACGTTCCAGGAACAGGGCGGCGATTTGTCCGGTGGAACTGCAACAATATTTTCCATGACCTTGATCGACAAGTTGCGCAAGGCCAACAAGGTCGTGGTATTTACCGGTGCCGGCGTTTCGGCTGAAAGCCATATCCCGACCTTTCGCGATGCCCTGGTCGGTTTGTGGGTGGACTTCAATCCAGAAGATCTGGCCACGGTACGAGCGTTCAATCGCGATCAGGAACTGGTCTGGGGCTGGTACGAGTGGCGGCGCATGCAAGTCCTGCTCGCCCAACCCAATCCTGCACACCACGCCATTCCCGTATGGCAGCACATTACCCGTCGTTGACGGTCATCACCCAGAACGTCGATGACTTGCATGAACGAGCAGGAAGTGATGCGGTCATTCACCTGCATGGCAGTTTGCATTATCCGTATTGCTTGTCCTGCCGCCGGCCATATACCTTACCTCCTGGCGTACCGGACGAACCGCATGGTGGCCGCCGCCTGGCGCCACCTCGCTGTCAGTACTGTGGTGGCCCAGTTCGCCCTGGTGTGGTCTGGTTTGGTGAAAACCTGCTTGAAGCCGCCTGGCTGGCTGCGAACAATGCCACGAAGGAATGCGACTTGTTCTTCAGCATTGGGACTTCAGCCATGGTTCATCCTGCCAAAACATTGCCCCTACTTGCCCACAAACGTCGTGCCTGCGTCGTGCAAATCAACACAACACCCACAGAACTCAACCCGGTCGCAAGCTATAACCTGACCGGCATGGCCGGCGAAATTCTGCCTGCCCTGTATCAGGCGGCATTCGGGCCGGAGAACTGAATCTTCACCACCGCACGCCCCACGGCTTACGGTGAGCATGGGCCAGCATGGCTGGCCTGGAGGTTTCTGATCAATTCATCGGCCTCGTAGTATTGGCGCAAGCGCGCTATAGCTCGCCGCTTTATTTGGAAAAAGTCCACGCTGTTGCCCAGATCGCCCTCAGATCCTGCTCATATCCAGGATCTGAGGTGCCACCGTGTTACCCCGCAAGCCCGTGACATGCACTTCCCCGATGTGAGCGGATTGTTGGGGTTACCCTGGCTGATGCCAAGATCCATCTTGGTCATTTGCTTGACCAAGTCGAGGCTGGGGAAGTAGTGGTGATAACGCGCCGCGGCCAAGCAGTTACTCGCTTATCCCCAGTCGAGAAGTCCAAGCGCTCCGTCAAGCCCCTCGCCGGGTTTCGTAGCCGGATGCCTGGCTGGAATAGATCCAGCTATACACCCTGGGTGTTGACCTACTGAACGCAGCCAGCCTGCTTAGTGTTCCGGCCACCCGCGACATCGACTGTTAGCGCGGCCTCAGAGGCGTGAAGTAGTGCTGGCCTAACCCCAGACATACCGGACAGTCTGGGATGGCACTGGGTATATGATGCCCTCAAATGTAATGGTTCGCGCCAAACTGGTGCTGTAGGTGAGCGGTATGCCGGCCACCTTGGCTTCGCCACCAATGGCGATAGCGCCAGGCTAGCAGGTGATGGTGATGGGGGCGTCGCCGCTGCGGGCAAGGGTGGCGGCAAGTCTGTTGAGTTGGGCTTCTGTGACGCTCAGTGCGTAGCCGTCGAAGGCTTTCAGGGCGGCTTCGAGCGCACCTTTTTTTAAATCGTCGAAAAAGCTCATGGTGTGGTCTCGTGGTTGGGTTAGATATCAATGCGAAAGCGCAGGTGCGGGCCGAAGCGTTTTTCAAGTTGCGCGTCGAGCTTGCCGGCGTCCCAGGTTTTGGATGCGGCTGCCCCTTGATGGGGGTCGAGATAAACGCTAGTGATGACGCGCACGCCGCCATTGCGTGGTTCCTTGCGCAGTTCGACGTAGGAATTGCTGGAACCGCTGAGTAACGCGTTACCGGCATAGCCGGCCCCGTAGTTATCGCGTCGGGCGTGGTCGTGCAGCCATTGCTCGACGGTTTTCCAGGCCAATGTACTGCCGGATTTGCGCATGAGCAGGACTGCGGCGAGAACGCCGAGGCCTTGGGCGATATTCATAGTGTTGCTCCGTTATTCAGTACGTTCACAAGCCAAGCTGGATTTGGGAGCAAGTACCCAACTCGGAAGCTTGACTCATTGCTTTACCTCACCCTCGGCATCGCGCATTTCCAGCGCAGTAGCCGATTCCACACCACCGAAAGCCACGCCCATGATGGTTTGCAGGTACTGGTCGGTGGTGGAGAGGTTGATTATGAAAATCCGCATGAGCATGGCTTGGGTGAGCGTGCCGTCCATGAGATCGAGCGTGGTCTTGCAGCGCACTTGTCCGTCCGCGAAGTCCATTTCAAAGTTGCCGCTGCCGAGTGATTCATTGATGCGGGTGATGAGTTCTGCGATGGCGGGACGGCGGAGTTCAGGGACGTTGACCGGGAGGGTGGAATAGATCCGCACGATATTGTCTTCGTCGTCTTCGATTGCAATCAGCAACCATCGCCAAGTGCCATTGTCGCCATTGACGTTGCCGACAAGCCTGTTGTGTTCGGGATCGGATTCAAAGTTCCAGTCTTCGTTTTGCAGATAGGTGGCGGCGGTTTCGAGCAGTGTAGGCATGAGGTGGGTTCTTGTCGGGTGGCAGGAGGGGTTGTGTAGCCCCAGTAACCCCGCCGCTCTCCAGCGGGATAAGGGGAAAAGCGGACGGGAATGCGGGCGGCTAGGCATGTCACTTGTCCGCGAACTTGTTGTAGGCAGCCAAGCCAAGAAGGCTGAGGGGTAGCGCAAGAACGAGAGCCCACCCGACATTGGCTTCGCCGAGCAGGAAGTACAAGGCGGCGAATGCGACGGCGTAAACAGCGCCCAGCACAACCATGACGACGATGGCCGCGACGTAGAGAGAGAAACGCAAAGCCGATGGCTGCGGCAATGCCCAGAATGCCAAGAAGAAATATGACGATGCCCATCACGCTTCTCCCCGGTTGTAGCGGTTTGCCAGACGGCGCGCTGTTTCCGCCTGTTGCTGACGCAATGCCGTGGGCGAGAGCACTTCCACCGCGTCGCCAAAACCTTGCAGCCACCAGCGCAGTTGCAGGGTCTCGCGCACGGTCGCACTCACTTTCACGCGACCATCCGGCAGCGCGCTGAGGATCTGATCCTCCGCCAGCGGGGTTTCCTCCAGGTGAGCCGCGACTTCTTCGGTGAAAGCGGCTTCGAGGTGGATGGATTCTCCCGGGAGCCAACCGAATGCGCCGGATCGGATATAACCATCGAGGCTGAAGTCGGCCGGGACGGTGAGGGCTTGTTCCAGGGTGGCCGCCGCCTGGATGCGATGGAGTGCGAGCAGCCGCAGTTGCGGATAGTTCTTGATGGTGCAGACCAGATAGAGCACCTGGCCGCGCTGCACCAGACCCAGAGGATGGATGGGGTAAGACTCGTCCGTCTCGGCGTCGCGCTTGCGGTAAGCAACCCGAACCTGCCGTCCCAGCAGCAGCGCATCGTTGATCGTGGCCTGAATACTCGCTTCGATCCTGGGTGCGAGCAGAGGCTGGGCAGCCGGTATGACGCGCACCTTGTCCATCCAGTCGGCACCACCATGGCTGGCGAGCTTGATCTCGGCCATGCGAAAGTGGGATCGCAATTGCGCCAGCGTCGCCGCAGGCAGGAGATCAGAGAGGTGCTCGCGTGCCAGCAACAATGTCAGCGCTTCGCTGTTGGACAGTCCGGGAAGATCGAAGGCAGGCGCATCCTGATGCCAGCTCCAGCCATAAGGCCTGCTGCGCTCATCCAGCATCAAGGGGAAAATGACCGACAGGGCCTGAAGATCTCGCTCCACCGTGCGCTTGGTCACCACATACCCTTCCACCTCCAACCGGCGCCGCAAGTCGGAAGCCGTCA
>CAISDD010000309.1 GCA_903883985.1 uncultured Pseudomonadota bacterium
GTCGGCTTCATGCCATGCCATTCTTGATGGTAGTACGGGCCGTCAGCGGCATCGCGCTCGATCATGTAAGCGATACCACGGTCGTCCTTGCCGCCTTCCATCTTGCCGTACCCCATGGTGCCGACGTGGATGCCGGAAGCGCCTTGGAGGCGCGACATCTTGGCCAGCACGAACGCAGTGTAGCCGCGCACGGAGGAAGGCGAGGTAACTGCACCGTGGCCAGCACGGTGATAATGCAGGTACTGGTTGGGATACTGACGACGGGCGGTGGTAATCATGCCGGGGCCGCCGACGTAACCGTCCACCAGGAACGCAACCTTGTTGGCATCCGGGCCGAAGGTTTCCAGCGCGAAATCGGCGCGGGCGAGCATTTCATAGTGGTCGTCCGCCGTGATGTTCATGGAGAACAGCTTGGCCTGACCGGTTTCGTCCATGGCACGCTTCATGGAGTCATACACCAGAGGAATCACTTTCTTGACCGGGCAGAACACCTGGTTGCCCTGGGGTTCGTCGTTCTTGATGAAGTCACCCCCCAGCCAGAACTGGTAAGCCGCCTTGGCGAACGGCTCGGGACGCAGACCCAGCTTCGGCTTGATGATGGTGCCGGCGATGTAGCCGCCATTGACTCGGGGGCGACCCAGGATGTCCCACAGGTCGGTGATATCCTTGGCCGGGCCGTCGTACTGACGCAGCATGGACCAGGGGACATAGAAATCCTGCATTTGCAGGCTTTTCACATCGCCCATGCCCTGGTTGTTACCGATGGCCAGGGTCAGGAACGACACCAGCATGGCGCGACCGTCGGTCACGTTGCGGTCGAACAAATCGTTCGGGTAAGCCACTTTCATCACGCCACTGGCTTCGTCGATGAAGTACACCAGCGCATCCACACCCTTGGTGAAGTCGTCAGTGGTGGACACTTCGACGTTGGTGCCGGTGGAAGACTCGGCGGCGATGTGCGCGGCCACTTCCAGGTAACCATAGCCCGTGGCGGGGTACATGTGATAAGCGACGAGAACGTGCTTATCACCCTTGATCAGGTCTTCTTCTTTCAGGCTGAGGTCGGAATAACGTGCGGACTGATCCATGACTGCTCCATAAAAGATGCATTGGTATTTGGACGATTCCGGTGAGGTTCTGCCCCGCCAGGAATGAACGAACTATAACGATCAAGCCACATAAGAAAAAATCATGATTTCTGATGGTTGCCATAAGCTTTTACTTATAATAATGCACCATGCTCCACCTCACCCTGCGCCAACTCCAGGTCTTTGAATCCGTCTCCCGACACCTCTCCTTGTCGCGCGCGGCGGAGGAGCTACATCTTTCGCAACCCGGCGTGTCCATGCAGCTAAAAAAGCTGTCGGAGGCGGTCAGCCATCCGTTGCTGGAGCAGACCGGCAAGAAGGTGAAACTCACCGACCAGGGCCAGGAACTGGTCACCATGGCACGGGAAATCCTGGGTGCGGTGAAACGCTACGAGCTTTCCCTGGTGGAACGCCAGGGACTAGCCGGAGGCTCCCTGCGCATCGTCGCCATCACCACCGCCAGCTACTTCGTACCACGCCTTCTGGGCGACTTTTCAAGGCGTCACCCAGGCGTGAAGGTCTCGCTACGCGTCACCAACCGCGAACAGGTGCTCTCCAGCCTGGCTGCGGGACTGGATGACCTCTATGTCCTGGGGCAGCCACCCGAGGGCCTGGCGGTCACCGCCATCCCCTTCCTGGAAAACCCACTGGTCGCTCTGGCAGCTCCCGATCATCCCCTGGCACAAAAGAAGAACATCCCGCTCGCACGTCTGGCCGAGGAACCCTGGCTGCTGCGTGAGCCCGGCTCCGGCACACGCAAGGCGGTGGAACGCCTGTTCGCGGACCACGGGCAGCAGCTCACCCCACGCATGGAATTGGGCAGCAACGAGGCAATCAAGCAAGCGGTGCTGGCAGGCCTCGGGATCTCCGTCGTATCCCGCCATACCCTGACCTTGCATGCGCCGGGCCAGTTCGCCATCCTCGACGCGGTCGGCTTCCCGATTCCGCGCCAGTGGTA
>CAISDD010000310.1 GCA_903883985.1 uncultured Pseudomonadota bacterium
CAAGGCAACGTGGCTCAGGAAATGAAATTCCGTCCAGACGAACTGGAACGCACCCTGGTGGATTACCGCACCGCCGTGCTGGCGAGTGACGCGCGCCTCATCTTGCTCCCGGAAACCGCCCTGCCGCTGCTGCGTTCCCGACTGCCGCCAGACTACCTTGCCTTGCTGGGGGAGCATGCGCGGCGCAATGGTGGCGATGTCGTCCTGGGCGTACCGGAGGACGAAGGCGGTGAACGCTATTACAACAGCGTGATCACGCTGGGCACCTCGCCCGAGGGCCGCTATCGCAAGGTCCACCTGGTGCCGTTCGGAGAGTTCCTCCCGCCCGGCTTTAGCTGGGTGTTGCAGGTGCTGTCGATCCCACTGTCTGACTTCTCTCACGGAGACACGGATCAGCCGCCGCTGGCGGCCGCCGGACAGAAACTGGCGGTGAATATCTGCTATGAGGACGTCTTCGGCGAGGAACGCATCTCCGCCGCACGCACGTCCACCGTGCTGGTCAATGTCAGCAACGACGCCTGGTTTGGCACGAGTATTGCGCCCGAACAGCATATGCAGATTGGCGCCATGCGCTCGCTGGAGGCCGGCCGCTGGCAGTTACGCGCCAACAACACCGGCCTCACAGCGGTGATCGACGCGCACGGCCGCGCACGCAATCTGCTGACCCCTTTCACCCAGGGCAAGCTGGAGGCCCGAGTGCAGGGCATGTCCGGCGATACGCCTTACCTGCGCTGGGGCAACTGGCCTACGCTGGCCGCGATTCTTCTTTTATTGATCCTCGCCTGGCTCCAGGCACAGCATCGCAATCGCGGCTGAAGCCGCACCTTGACCTTTGAACCTTGGATTTCCCCATGCCATCCCTTCGACTTACCCAGTTCTCCCATGGCGGTGGCTGCGGCTGCAAGATCGCCCCCAATATGCTGCGGGAAATTCTCGCCGGCACTCCTTTCGCCTCCCGAGTAGCTGCGGCCTTTCCCGATCTGCTGGTGGGCATAGAGCACGGCGATGATGCCGCCGTATACAAGCTGAACGAGCGCCAGGCGGTGGTGGCGACCACCGATTTCTTCATGCCCATCGTCGATGATCCCTTCGACTTCGGCCGCATCGCCGCCACCAACGCCCTATCGGATGTCTACGCCATGGGCGGGCGCCCCCTGTTCGCCCTGGCGATCGTCGGCATGCCGATAGACAAACTCGGCCCCGCGGTGATCCGGGAAATCCTGGCTGGCGGCGAGGCGGTGGCGCAGGCCGCCGGCATCCCCATCGCCGGGGGACACTCCATCGACGCACCGGAGCCCATCTACGGACTGGTCTGCATCGGCGTGGTGGATCCTGCTCGGGTGAAGAAAAACAGCGCGGGACAGGTGGGCGATGTCCTGATCCTGGGCAAGCCGCTCGGCGTGGGCATCTATTCCGCAGCCCTCAAAAAGGGCGCGCTCAATGAAACCGGCTATCAGGCAATGATCGCCGCCACCACCCAGCTCAACACGCCCGGCCCCGAACTGGCCGAACTGGCGGGTGTGCACGCCATGACCGATGTCACCGGATTCGGCCTGCTCGGTCACTGCCTGGAACTGGCGCGCGGCTCTGGCCTCACCGCCCACCTCGAATTCCCCCGCCTGCCGTTGTTGCCGGGCGTGGCCGCACTGGCGCAGGCAGGCCACATCACCGGTGCGAGTACACGCAACTGGGCCAGTTATGGCGGCGAAGTGAGCCTGCCTGGAGAGTGTGCCGACTGGCAAAGTGCTCTCCTCACCGATCCGCAGACCAGCGGCGGCCTGCTGGTATCCTGCGGCGCGGCGTCCGTGGATGCCGTGCTCGGCGTCTTCGCTCGTCACGGCTTCGCCCAGGCTTGCGTCATCGGCCGCCTGGAAGCGGGCGCGGCGATAGCGGCGATAGCCGTGGTTTCCGTCTGAGTTTTCCTGCCGCCTTCGCTGCCTGGCAGGCGCGGGAAGCCCGACAGGGCCCGGTCCACGTTTATGGTGCGGCGCTGAAGCTGCCGGAGCTCGCCAGAGGGGCCGGGGAGTCCGCCAGGATCCAGGCTGCGTGGGCGATAGGGAGCACGCTGTTCTGGCGCGGCCGCTTCGCGGACGCACTCAGGTGGTTGCCAGCATCGAGGGAACGGGGCTGGACCCTGGCCTTGCAGGGCCAGCGCGACGCCGCACTGTCCCTGCCAAAAGACGCCACGCTGCTTTTCTTTCTCGACGAGCCGGAAGCGTGCATGCAGCGACTGGGCTCCACGGATTCCCCGATAGAAGCCGCTCGTATGGAATTGCTGCGTTACTGGGCGAAAACCCGCCTAGCCGAACCTGCGGACGAAGGTTGCGCCCAGCGGGCGCTAGCCACACTGCGCCGCATGGCACCCAGCGAGGAGGCGCG
>CAISDD010000311.1 GCA_903883985.1 uncultured Pseudomonadota bacterium
AGGCGCGGGGCTGCGCAGCCAGGTGGGGCCCCACTGGAGCCTCAACCTCGACCTGGGGCATGTGCTGGAAACGGCGGGGAATGACCTCGCCCATAGCAATCGCCTGCACTTCAGCCTGAACGGCTCTTTCTAAGGACTCGGATCATGAATTTAGGTCTCTATCGGCTGATCTTCAGCAAGCATCTGGGCACTCTGGTCGTCACGAGCGAGCTCACCCGCGCCCATTCCGGGAGCACTCGTTCCCGTTCGCTGCCACATCTGCCTTTGCCACATCTGCCTTTGCCACAACTCGGCGTCCTGTTCGCAGCCCTCGCCTTCGCCGTGCCGGTTGCCTTCGCCAACCCAACCGGCGCGGTCGTGGTCAACGGCCAGGCCAGTTTCAGCAGCAGCGGCAACAGCCTCATCATCAACAACAGCCCCAACGCCATCATCAACTGGCAGTCCTTCTCCATTGGTACGGGCGAACTCACACGCTTCAACCAGCAAAGCGCGCAATCCATGGTGCTCAACCGGGTGGTGACGCAAAATCCGTCGCAAATCCTGGGCAGCCTGCAATCGAATGGCCAGGTCTTCCTGATCAATCCCAACGGCATCCTGTTCGGCGCCGGCTCGCGCGTCGATGTCGGCGGCCTGGTGGCTTCCAGCCTCAACCTGTCGAACGCCGACTTTCTCGCCGGGCGCTTCAACTTCAGCGGTCCGGGCCAGTCCAGCCCATCCAGCGTCTCCAACCAGGGCCAGATCGGCACGAGTTCGGGCGGTCAGGTCTGGCTGATCGGCGGCGACGTCGAAAACAGCGGTCTTATCACCAGCCCCCAAGGCGAAGTCATCCTGGCCGCGGGCAAGAGCGTGGACCTGACCAACACCGGCACGCCCAACCTGTCCTTCACGCTGTCCGCCGACCAGAACCAGGCGGTCAACCTGGGGCGGATCGACACCGGCAGCGCCAATATCTTCGCCGGCGTCATCCAGCAAAAGGGCGTGATCAACGCCAATTCCGCCGTCGTGGGCGCGAACGGCCATGTCCACCTCTACGCCCAGCAGTCGGTCACGTTGGCCCCGACCAGCCAGATCAGCGCCGGCACGAGTGGTGCTTCAATTGCCATCCTCGCCGACAAGACCCAGGGCCAGGTGAATGTCGATGGCAGACTTATCGCCCAAGGTGGGACGATAGAAACCTCGGCCGCGACGGTTAAGGTCGCTGACGCCACCAAGGTCGACACCCTCTCCAGCGACGGAAAAGCCGGCACCTGGCTGATCGACCCGACCGACTACACGGTCGCCGCCAGCGGTGGTGACATCACCGGAACCGCGCTCTCGAACAACCTCGCCACCACCTCCGTCACCCTGCAAAGCAGCAACGGCACCACCTCCGGCAGCGGCAACGTCAATGTCAACGGCGCGGTCTCCTGGAGTGCCAATACCACGCTCACCCTGTCGGCCGCGAACAACGTCAACATCAACCAGTCGATCAGCGCCACCTCGGGCAAACTCGCACTGCAATACGGGCAAGTCGCGGCCGCGTCTGGCAACACCGGCACCTATAGCGTCAACGCGCCGGTCAACCTCTCGGCCGGACAGAACTTCAGCACCAAGCTGGGCAGCGATGGCGTAACCACCAGTTACACCGTCATCACCAGCCTGGGTGCGGCGGGCAGCATCACCGGAACGGACTTGCAGGGCATCAACGGCAATCTCTCCGGTAACTACGCATTGGGCAGCAAGATCGATGCCGCAGCGACATCGAACTGGAATGGCGAGGCAGGATTTACGCCGATTGGAAATGCAAGCACCGCCTACACGGGAAGCTTCGCGGGCCTGGGACACTCGATTGCTGCACTCAGCATCAATCAGCCTGCGAGCGATGACGTGGGACTGTTCGGCAATATCGGCCCTACCGGTATTTTGAAGGACGTCGGCCTGATCGGCGGGAGTGTGAGAGGGAACCAATACGTCGGCGCGCTGGCGGGGTCGAACGCAGGCAAGATCAGCAATAGCTATGCCACTGGCAGCGTCAGCGGCGCCGGTGCACAGATCGGTGGGCTGGTGGGCCTCAACAACCAGGG
>CAISDD010000312.1 GCA_903883985.1 uncultured Pseudomonadota bacterium
CGAACCCAGGTCTTCCATGCTCTGGATGGCGTCCAGGCGCTTGGCGGCGGCGGGCGTGACTTTTACCCCGTCCGGCGGCGTCAGCAGATAAGCGTAGGCCTGATGGTGGGAACGGCCGACACGGCCGCGCAACTGGTGCAATTGCGCCAGGCCGAAACGGTCGGCGCGATTCATGATGATGGTGTTGGCCGTGGGCACGTCGATGCCGGTCTCGATGATGGTGGTGCACAGGAGCAGGTTGAAGCGTTGATGGGTGAAGTCGCGCATCACGTGTTCCAGCTCGCGTTCCGGCATCTGCCCGTGGGCGACTTCGATGCGCGCTTCCGGCAACAGCATCACCAACTTCTCGCGCATGGTCTGGATGGTTTCCACCTCGTTGTGCAGGAAGAAGATCTGGCCGCCGCGCTTCAATTCGCGCAAGCCGGCTTCTCGGATCAGTCCGTCCGAGATCGGCTGCACGAAGGTCTTGATCGCCAGGCGCTTCTGTGGGGCGGTGGCGATCACCGAGAAATCGCGTATGCCTTCCAGCGACATCGCCAGGGTACGGGGAATGGGCGTGGCGGTCAGCGTCAAGACGTCCACCTCGGCGCGCAGTTCTTTCATCCGTTCTTTCTGGCGCACACCGAAGCGGTGTTCCTCGTCGATGATGGTCAGGCCCAGATTCTTGAAAACCACGTCCTTTTGCAGCAGCTTGTGGGTGCCGATGACGATGTCTATGCGCCCGGCCGCGATGCCTTGCAAGGCGGTGGCGACCTCCTTGGGCGAGCGAAAGCGCGACAGTTCGGCGATGCGCACCGGTGTGTCGGCGAAGCGGTCGGAGAAGGTCTGGAAATGTTGTTCCGCCAGCAGCGTGGTGGGACACAACACCGCCACCTGACGCCCGCCGGCGGCCGCGACAAAGGCCGCGCGCAGCGCCACCTCGGTCTTGCCGAAGCCGACATCGCCACACACCAGGCGGTCCATCGGCCGCCCGGAAGTCATGTCGCCGACCACCGCTTCGATGGCGGCCATCTGGTCCGGGGTCTCCTCGAAGCCGAAACCTTCCGCGAAGGCGGCCAGATCGTGCGCAGGAGTATCGAAGGCGTAGCCTTGGCGGGTGGCGCGCTGCGCATAGAGGTTGAGCAGCTCCGCCGCCGTATCGCGAGCCTTTTCCATGGCCCGGCGCTTCGCCTTCTCCCACTGGCCGCTACCTAAGCGATGCAGGGGCGCGGTATCCGGGTCGCCGCCGAGATAGCGGGAGATCAGGTGCAGATGGGCAACCGGCACATAGAGCTTGTCGCCGCCGGCAAACTCCAGGGTGAGGAATTCCTCGCTGCCGTCGCCCAGGTCCATGCCGGCGAGCCCCAGGTAGCGGCCGATGCCATGCTGAGCGTGGACTACCGGGTCGCCGATCTTGAGTTCGGACAGGTCTTTGAGCAGTCCCTCCGCCGTGCTGGCGCGGCGGCCTTCGCGGGCGCGGCGACGGACGGGGCTCTTCGCGTACAGCTCGGTTTCGGTAAGGACGGTGAGTCCACGGCCCAGGTCGATGAAGCCGGTGGCCAGGGGGCCGGTGGTGAGAATGAAGTGGCGAGTGGCGAGTGGCGGAGCCAGGGTCTGCCCGGTCCAGCCCTCGCTCAGCACCGGCTTCAGGCCGAATTCTGCCAGGGCGTTGGCCAGGGTCTCGCGCCGACCCAGGCTTTCGGCCAGCAACAGGGTGCCCCCCTGGGCTGCATCGAGATGCGCCTTGAGGCGGTGGTAGGGGTTCTCGGCCCGGCGTTCCACTTCCACGGCGGGAGCGGGGTGGAATGGCAGGGCCTCCCCTTCCGTGATTCCCATTTCCAGCCGCGCGTAAGGTTTCAGCGCACCGAAAAACCGGTCCGGCGGCAGGAATAGCGCATCGGGTGCCAGCAGGGGCCGGTGCTTGTCTCCCTGCATCAGGCGGTGGCGGCTCTGGGTGTCGCGCCAGAAACTCTCCACGGCCTCCGTGATGTCGCCGTGCAGTATCAGCGCGGTGTCCTCGCTCAGGTAATCGAACAAGGTGGCGGTCTGGTCGAAGAACAGCGGCAGGTAATATTCCACGCCGCCAGGCGCCAGTTTGTGGGATACATCGCGATACATCTGGCTTTTGGAGGGGTCGCCCTCGAACTGGTCGCGGAAATTTTGGCGAAAGCGGGTAACGCCGGCCTCGTCCAGGGGGACTTCGCGTGCCGGCAAGAGGTGGATTTCCGCGACCTTGTAGAGGGTACGCTGGGTGTCCGGGTCGAAGGTGCGGATGCTCTCGATCTCGTCATCGAACAGGTCGATCCGGTAGGGCAGGGTAGTGCCCATGGCGAACAGGTCGATGATGCCCCCGCGCACGGCGAACTCGCCGGGGGAGAGCACCTGCTGCACCGCGCTGTAGCCCGCCTCGGTCAGGCGGGTACGCAATTTGTCGGTTTGCAGCCGGTCGCGCTCCTTGAGCAGGAAGGCGTGGGCGTTGAGATATTCGGGTGGGCACAGGCGCTGCATGGCGGTGGCTGCCGGCGTCACGAGCACGTCCATCACCCCCGTGGAGGACAGCCAAAGGGCGGAGAGTCGCTCGGATACGATGTCAGGATGCGCAGACAGCGGGTCGTAGGGCAGGGTCTCCCAGTCGGGGAACAGGCTCACCTTGAGGGCGGGATCGAACCAGGCGATTTCCTCGACCAAACGCGCAGCGTCCTGCGCGGTCTGGGTGAGCAGCAGCAGGCGCTGTTTCGCTGCCAGGCCGGCGAGGATCAGGCTGTCGGCGGAACCGCTGGGGCGACGAATCTTCAGACGTTGGCCGGGAGGGGGGAGTTTGAGCGTGACGGACATGGTGAGACGTGAAGCAGGGCGGTGGTTATCCAGGCATTATCCTGGATTCCTCGGTGGAGCAGTAACTGACAGGATGCCGCATGAACCCAGGTAACATCTGGTTTTCGTCTTGGGGGGGGAGGTGGGGAGATTCGGTCATGATCGCAGAGGAAGAGTGAAGCCAAATTGGCCGGCGCGGCCTGGTGACGGACCAGAGGGTGCGGTTTGGCCGACCGTTGTGCTTGCTGTCTCGGGCATTGGGCAACCCTTGATTCACCGCTGCGGGGTGAGTTTCACCGAAGTGACTCGGATGCAGGGTAAATTGGTTCAAAACGTAAGTACTTGATATTTCGTCATTCCCGCAGGGGTAAGCGGGTCTAGTGTGTTCTTCAAGCTGTAACTTCTCAATAAGTCACGGCATAGTGTGGTCAACGCTCGTTCACGCGGGGTAGTGATGGTAGTGATGGTAGTGATGTAACCCACCCCAGGCAGGTTGAAGAAGCACTGGCGAGTCCCTGTAGCGCAGGCATCCTTGACTGCGTCTTTGAAAACCGCCGGCCGGAAGCCGGCGCTGCCGCGATGATTTCTTTTTGAAGCCACGGGTTGAAGCGTGCTTCTTGAGAGGGCGTTTGCCACCGGTGAAGTCGCAATA
>CAISDD010000313.1 GCA_903883985.1 uncultured Pseudomonadota bacterium
ACAGGGTCTCGCCAGTGCTTCTTCAACCTGCTCTCCTGAGGTGGGTTACATCACTACCCTGCGTGAACGGGCGCTGACCGCACTATGCCGTGACTTATTGAGAAGTTACGAGGATGTCGGGTTACGCGATAAGGCCGCTAACCTGACCTACGGCTCAGCCGCGCAGGTCGCGCAGATGGTCGTGATAGCGGGCACGGTAGAGGAGGCGGCGGTGTTCCGCGCGGTCGGAGAAGCCGGTGCGGGTGTGCAGAACGTTGTTGCAGAGCACGCCCATGCCGGGTTCCAGCCGCAAGCTGAAGGCGCCGGGTGGGTTGCCACCCAGCAAAGCGTCGAGTGCCTGGACCGCCGCCAGGGTGGCGGCGTCCTGTTTCCATGCGATGCTCTTGGTGCGTGCGGTGTAGCGTAAATGCAAACGGTGGTCTTCCACCGCGAAGGCCGGGCCGCGCTCGTCCGGGCGAGCAACGCCGTTCTCGTCGCTTCGGGCCGGGATGGTCATGGCGTCCGGGGCCATGAGGGCACGGATGTGTTCCGGGTCGGCATCGCGCAGGGCGATGTAGGCCAGTTCGTGGTCGTAGAGATCATTGCTCCCACCCGTGTCGGAAGCGCGCACGCAGTGCAGGGTCATGGCCCAGATGCGCCGCTCGGGCGGGTTGTAGTAGCCATCGGTGTGCCAACGGATGGGTTTATGGGTGTAGGGGATGAATTCGCCACGCTGTTGCCCGTCCTCCTCGTGTGGCGTGAGGCTGGAAATGCCGTCCTCGTCAGCGAGCCAGTTGGCGTCGAGATGAGTCAGGCCGAATCGCGCCGACAACTGCCTCACGGCTTCCTTGTCCGGGGTCTCACCCAGGCGGGTGCGGTAGACCGCCATGTTGGTCTTGGCGATGCGCTGCCAAAGGGCCTGGTATTCGGCGTCCGAGAGTTCGCGTGGATCGAGCAGATCGACGATGAGGTCTTCCCCGCGACTGGGGTAATCCTCCAGCTTGGCAGCCCGCCAGGCTTGATAGCCGGCGGTGTTGTCGGGATGGAATGGTGAAGTGTTGGAAATCATCAGATTCTCCGTAAGGTGGGTTAGCCAACGTAACCCGACGCAGGGGCTTAGGGTTTGTCGCCGGTAGCGGCGGTCAGAGGGTAGAACCCGTCCACGCTTTTTTTTATCGTGCCCATCATTTCGGGCATTTCGATGTCCATGACCTGGTCCTGGATCCATGTCTGATCAGAGCGTTCCATGACTTCGCGGATCTGCAAGGAAAGAAAGCGCAGCGCGGGGAAACTGGCTTTTTCTTCCGGGAAATCGAATTCAGAGTAGTCGACCATGCGCCGGTTGATCAACTCGATGAAGCCGGCCTGGTGGTCGTAGTCAGGGTCTTTCTGTCCATCGGAAAAGTCCAGGATGTTTTGTTCCATGATCTCGGCCACGCGAACGCCAACCGCGCTGACCAGATCCTGGCGCTGTTCGTCCTCCATGCGGTTGAAAGCGAGGCGGTCGATGAAATGGAGGAGAAAACAGGCCAGCTCGGCGATGATGCGAAAGCCGCGCTGCGGCGTGATGATGTCGTAGTCGGCGTGGGAGAGGTTGTCGATACAACGATCGGACAAACGCCATATCGTCGAGGCGAGTACGGTGGCGACCTCGGCAGGGTCGCGTTGCTCGCCTTCCTTCTTGAACCAGGTGGTCTTGATGCGCAGCATACGGATTTCCTTGTGCTTACTCGCCTGTGGCGACGGGTCTTGCGGGATCGCGTATCCATTCGCTCCAGGAGCCGGGGTAGAGCCGCGAACCGGACAGGCCGGCGACTTCCATCGCCAGCAGATTGTGGCAAGCGGTGACGCCGGAGCCGCAGGAATGGATGACCTGCCAGGGCGCGCGGCCATGCAGCAGCGTCTGGTAATTCTCGCGCAGCGCCTCGGGCGGCAAAAAGGTGCCGTCGATGTCGAGATTTTCATCGAAGGGCCAGTTGACGGAGCCTGGAATGTGTCCGGCGACAGGGTCGAGCGGCTCATAATCACCGCTGAAGCGACGGTCTGGGCGGGCATCGATAATCAGGTCGTCGCCCGTTTGCGAGGCGCGCAGGACCTCATCCACCTGGGCGATCTGGCTGGGTTCCGGAAGACAGACGAATTGCGCCTTGCCAGGCTGCGACCGCTCCGCCGTAAGCGGGCGCTGTTCCTTGCGCCACTTCGGGTAGCCACCGTCGAGCAGGGCCGCGCCGGGGTGGCCTAGCCAGCGCAGCATCCACCACATGCGCACGGCCATCGCGCCATAGCTGTCGTCATAGACCACGACCTGTTTGTTGACGCCCACGCCCCAGGCGGAAAGCCTTGCCGCCAGCCTATCCATGTCAGGCAGGGGATGGCGACCCGTGGCTTGCGTGATCGGCGCGGCCATGTCCTGATCGAGATGGACATAGTGCGCACCAGGGATGTGATCCTTGAAGTATGCCTGCCGCCCGGCATCCGGATCGGTCAGGGTGAAGCGGCAATCGAGCACGACCCAGTTAGAGTCGTCGAGATGGGCGGCGAGGTCTTCGGTGGCGACGAGTGTGCTGATGAACATGGCTGCCCTGGTGTAGGAGCGGGCTTGCGCGCGAATCACGGCGCTGATTGGGCGGTCGCGATGATCGCCGGCAAGCCCGCTCCAGTTCTTTAGTAGCCGCCCTTGCCGAAAGGCTTGGTCATGCCGGATACCCTGGCTGCCTGGCGTGCGGGCTGGCTGGGGAAGAGTTCATACAGCTTCTTCTTCCAGTCGGTATCAGGATGCAACTCGTCCAGTTCCGCGACCAGGTTGCGGAAATTCGGGGTATGACCATCTTCCCGATACTTTTCTCGCATGAAGTTGATGACTTGCCAATGCTCATCGGTCAGGGCGATTTTCTCGGCTGCGGCGATGATCTCGACAATCTCGTCACTGAAGTTGGCCTCCAGCAGAAAGTCTTCTTCGCCAGTTTCCAGTTCCTCACCGTTCAGAATGTAGCTCACAGTTTCTCTCCTATTTCACAGGTTGAATAAACACATGACCGACG
>CAISDD010000314.1 GCA_903883985.1 uncultured Pseudomonadota bacterium
TATCGACGAGGTGACGAGACCTATCGCGACTTCACCGATGGCAAACGCCCTCTCAAGAAGCACGCTTCAAGCTGTTGCTTCAAAAAGAAATCATCGCGGCAGCGCCGGCTTCCGGCCGGCCGTTTTCAAAGACGCAGGCAAGGATGCCTGCGCTACAGGGTCTCGCCAGTGCTTCTTCAACCTGCCTGGGGTGGGTTACATCACTACCCCGCGTGAACGGGTGCTGACCGCACTATGCCGTGACATATTGAGAAGTTACAAATATGCCGCCTAAATCCCGGTCTGGATCAGGAACTCTGAGGGTAGGCCGCAGCCTCATACTGCTGGCCTTGCCAGACTTTACACGTCGCGCCATCCCACCAGGCCGGACATGGCGAAGCATTCCTCACTATCGCCGGACACCCATCTGGCGTTCGCCAGCTTGATCGTTCCGGCACTGGTCACCAAAGAGCGCCTGGTGCGCGGTTATCTCCTCGGCGCTGCGGGGTACGTGTCTGGTCGCGTCCGGACTGTTCGACCTGCCATCAGTGGCCGCGATCGTTCTTGCTCTGGTGGCGGTAGCGGCGGCCCCGCTGTAAGTCCGGCTACAGCCTATGGTGTTGCACCCGCGCTGGCCTCAGAACAGGGGATGCTCGCCTTCCTGCCAGGTGGTGCGTCTGGGTTTGGCGGGTGGCTGCGGAGGGCGCGGCTCGGGTTTGTCTATCTGAGGCGGTGGCGGAGCCTGTGGCGGTTCCTCCTCATCCTCCTCCTCCTCCTCGGAGGGGGGAACTGGCTTGGGCGTCGAGTTTGGCTTGGCCGCCAGCGGTTTCTTTGTCGTCTTCTCCTGCGGTTTCTTCACGACAGGTGCCGGCGCGGGTGTGGGTGCGGGCTTTTCGGCGACCGACGGCAAGGCTTTGGGCGCGCGGTCAGGCACGCCAGCCTCGGCGTCGAAAGCCTTTGCCAGTTCCACCCAGCTCTTCTCCGGACCTGCGCTGCCGAGCACCAGGGGACGCAGGGCAGGTTCCATGTCTTTGATGATCTGCACGGCGACGGCGCTGGTGAATTTATAGTTCGCCGCAGCCTCACCCGGCACGAACACCGTCATCACGCCGAAGAAACGTGGCCCGAGGTAGAAGGCAAATGTGGCGGTGCGATTCATGACCCTGGATTCGATCACTTGGCCGCGTGCGGAATAGACTTCAAAGCGATCATCGCCGGTTCCGGTCTTGCCGCCGATCGCCAGGGTGGTGCCGTCGCCGAGTGCGAAGGCGCCGCGCAGACGGCGCGCCGTGCCTTCTTCGACCACGGCGGCCAGGGCGTGTTTGACCACCGCCGCGATCTGCGTCGGGAATACCCGCTTCGGTTCCGGTCGAGTCCGCTTGAGTACCGTGTGATAGGGGGTGCCCGCGCCGAATTCCATGCGGGTCACGGTGACTGCGGGCAGTTTCAGCCCATCGTCGGCGATCACGCCCATGAGTTCCGCCAGCGCTGCGGGGCGGTCGGCGGAGGAGCCGATGGCGGTGGCGTAGGAAGGGACCAGGCTGCTGAAGGGGTAGCCCAGGAGGCGCCAGCGGCGGTGGATTTCCTGGAAGGCCTCGATTTCCAGCAAGGAGTAGATGCGGATGTCCTGGGCGTTCTTATGGCTGGTGTTGATCAGCCAGCCGTAGACGTCGATCCGCTCCTGTTCGCTGGCCTTGACGATCTCGCGCCAGCCGGCACCAGGGTGGGCGCGTAGATAGGCGACCAGCCAGAGCTCCAGGGGATGGATCTGGGCGATGTAGCCGCGGTCGGCCAGGTCGAATTTGTCCGGTCCATAGGTATCGAACAAATACTGGTAGTCGCTGTCGTTCAGCCTGCCGGGGTTGTTGACCCGTGAACTCAGGAAACGGGTCATGGCCGCTACATCGGCATTCGGCTCCAGGTAGCGGAACACGGCGGCCAGGCGCTTTGGGTTGGCGGTGAGGTGGTTGAGCAGGGCCGCACTCGTCTCCTCCGGCTTCAATCCTTTGTATTTCTTGTTGAAGCGGGCGAGATAAGATTTGCCCTCCTTGTCGGCGAACTGTTTGAGGTAGTCCTCGCGCCGTGGGTCATCGGGATCGGCCAGGATGGTCGCAGCGCCGTTCGCATCGCGATACATGAAATGCCGCACGAGATCGCGCATCAGGCGGATAAAGGGCAGGTTAACGGAATTTCGTGTGGCCTCCCACAAGTCCATGACCTTGCCGTTGTCGGCGCTATGGAAATTGTGGAAATGGTGTACGCCGCCGCCGGTGTAGAAGGCCTCCGCCGGACTCGCCGAGTACTGCCGCGACATCGCCGCTTCCAGCATGGGCGTGAGTGACTTGTCCTCGGCGCGCAGGAGGTAGTCGCGCACCCATTGCAGCAGCAGATCCTTGTTGGCGATCTTCAGTTTCAGCAGCTCCGCGCGCAGTGCGTCGGCATAGCGATCATGCAACTCGGCCACCAGTTGCAGGTAGGTGATGAGGGTGCGCAGCTTGGCCGAGGAGCCCATGTCCAGTTTCGCACCGCGGTTGATGTCGAAGGGCTGATCCAGGTTGTCCGCCTGCACCCGCAGCATGGCGCCGTCCTCGGTATTCTCGTAGAGGGTGAAGCTGTAGATCGGGCGGGTCAGGTCGTCCCCGGGGGAGAACAGCAAGTGCCCATAAAGGCCTGCTGCCTCGACCACCACCGGATCGGTCAGGCGCCGCAGGAAATCGGAAACCGCGCGCTGCGTGGTGGCATGCAGGGTAACGTTGGCCTTCAGGTCGATGCGATCGAGGTCATAGAGGCGCTGAATGCCCAGGTTGCCGGCGAGTTCCACGCGCAGGGTGCTCGCAGCCTTGTTTTCCGCGTAGCTGCCACTTGCCGGACGTTTGCCGCCGTTACGCTGGAACGCGATCTTCTCCCGCAGGGCAAGGTCGCGAAAGGCGGGAGTGATGACGTGGGCGGTGGCCAGCAGCCGCAGATAGGTGTTGGTGTAGGCATCCAGGTTGTGGCGCCCGGAGAGGAGGTGGTAAGAAGGCTTGCGCTGCGAGATCAACAGGCTCAGCACATGCTTGAACGCGCGCGCTGCTTCCGGCGTCTGGCCCGGCTGCATCAGCAGGCGGTTGGCCTTGGTGAAATCGATGCCGAACCAGGCCTCCAGTCCTTCGGCGATGCCGTTCACTTCTCCGAAACGCGGGGTGGCGGAGAGCGGTACGGTGTTGAGATAGTCCAGTACGATGCGTCGCCGCGTGGCGCGCGTGTCCTCGCCATCGAGGTAGGCGCGCAGCGAGGCCGAGGCCATCTGGGTGAGTTTGTCGGTCGCCGTCATGGTCAGGCCATCGGGCGAATGACGATATTTCTCGATCTGCGTGGCCAGAGTGGAGCCGCCCGGGACGTTGCGCGAGGGGTCCACGGTCTGAATGGCCTTCTCCATCACGGCCTCGGCCAGGCGATCCCATTCCACGGCAGGGTTGCGCTGCGGATGATTAGGGTCGAGCAGTTCCCGGTTTTCGATAAACAACAAGGTGTTGGCGATGACAGGCGGGATTGCGTTGAAGTCCGCATAGGAATATTGCGGGAAACGCGTTTCATAGATCGGCTTGTTGCTGCAATCGAGCAGTGAAATGCCGGTGACCGATTTCTCCTTGTACGGCAGGTATAGCCCGTAGTCGAGGATGTGAGCCATGTCCGGAGAGATGCGCGCCTGGGCGGTGACTTCGTATCCCTTCGCCTTCAATCTGCGCACGAAGCGTGGCAGGTCCGTATAGCCATTGCGGATGTTGTAGGGGCCGAACTTCGGTACGCGCAGGGCTGGATTTTCGCCGGCCTCGGTCAGGAAGGTCAGGCGCTTGCCGTAACCGGCGAGCAGCATGGCCTGGAAAGGCGAGGCGATCAGTTCGTAGGCGGCGAATACGGCGCCTACGATCAGCAGCAGCAGGATCACCACGCCGATCAGGAAGCGGCGCCTCCTGGGCTTGGCCGGATCGGGCGGAATCGGCTCTTTGCTACGCTCGTAAACGGCGTCAGCTTGCATCGGGAGCGGTGTTGAATTCACCCAACCAGTCGCGTGGCCGCAGGAAGTCGCTGTAGAGGCGCGCCTCCGCGCTGCCCGGCTCGGGATGCCAGTCGTAGCGCCATTTCACAAGGGGCGGCATGGACATCAGGATGGATTCGGTGCGACCACCGGATTGCAGGCCAAACAGGGTGCCGCGGTCGAACACCAGGTTGAATTCGACATAGCGTCCCCGCCGGTAGGCCTGGAAATCACGTTCACGCTCGCCGTAGGGCAGGTCGCCACGACGTTCGACGATGGGCAGGTAGGCCGCGAGGAAATGGTCGCCAACGCTTTCCGTGAGGTTAAAGCAGTGCTCGAATCCGCCCTCGGCCAGATCGTCGAAAAAGATGCCGCCGATGCCGCGAGGCTCATTACGGTGCTTGAGGTAGAAATACTCATCGCACCCTTGTTTGAAGCGCGGGTGGTAGGCGGCGCCAAAGGGATCGAGGGCACGGCGGCACATGGCGTGGAAATGTGTGGCATCTTCCTCGAAACCGTAATAGGGCGTGAGGTCCATGCCGCCACCGAACCACCACACGGGTGCTTCACCCTGCCGGGTCGCGACAAAGAAGCGCACATTCATGTGGGTGGTGGGCACATAGGGATTGCGCGGATGCATCACCAGCGACACGCCCATCGCTTCCCAGGAGCGACCCGCCAATTCCGGACGCAGTACGGAAGCAGAGGGCGGCAGCCGGTCACCGGTCACATGCGAGAAATTCACGCCACCACGTTCGAGGAAATTGCCTTCCTCGATCAGCCGCGTGATGCCGCCACCGCCACCGGGGCGCTCCCAGGCGTCGTGGCGAAACGGGCCACCGTCGATCTGCTCCATGCGTTCGACAATAAGTCCTTGCAATTCCAGGAGAAATTTCTTGACCGGCTGGGTGTTCATGATAGTGAGGAGAGAAGGTGAGAGGGGCAGTTAAACCTTGTAGCCCACATGCAGGGCGACCACGCCGACGCTGAGATTGAAGTAATCCACGCGCTTAAAGCCGACCGATTCCATCATGGCTTTCAGCGTTTCCTGGTCCGGGTGCATGCGGATGGATTCCGCAAGGTAGCGGTAGCTGTCCGCGTCCTTGGTCACCAAGCTGCCCAGACGTGGCAATAACTGGAAGGAGTAGGCGTCATAGAGCGGTGCGAGTGGCTTCCATACCTTGGAAAACTCCAGCACCATCAGCTTGCCACCGGGTTTGAGCACACGCAGCATCTCGGCCAGTGCGTTTTCCTTGTGAGTCATGTTGCGCAGGCCGAAGGCTACCGTGACCAGGTCGAAATACTCGCCGGGGAAAGGCAGCTTCTCGGCATCGCACTGCGCTACCGGCAGCATCAGCCCGCGATCCAGCATGCGGTCGCGGCCCACGCCCAGCATGGAGCCGTTGATGTCGGTCAGCCAGACTTCGCCTCCGGGGCCGGCGTCCTCGGCCAGGAGGCGGGCGATATCGCCGGTGCCGCCGGCGATATCGAGGATCTTCGCCCCTGGGCGCACCCGCGCATGCAAGGAGAGGAAGCGCTTCCAGATGCGGTGTAGCCCCAGGGACATGAGGTCATTCATCACGTCATAGCGCTTCGCCACGGAATGGAATACCTCCGCGACTCGGGCAGCCTTTTCCTCTTCCGCGACGGTCTTGTAACCGAAATGAGTGTCGGTCATGTCAATGCGACTTGAAGCCGTCAGGAGCGCCGACGCCCTCGCCGAAAAAATATTTTTCCGACTGTTCCATCAGATACTTGCGATGCTGGGCATCGGCCAGGTTGAGGCGGTTCTCGTTGATGATCATGGTCTGAAGCTTGATCCAGCCAGCCCACGCTTCCTTGGAAACGTTTTCGAACACGCGCTTACCCAATTCACCGGGCAGCATCGGAAAATCCAGACCTTCGGCCTCGCGGCCGAGTTTTACGCAATGCACCGTGCGCGCCATGTGTTGCTCCTGAGTCGGGTTCAATCCGACGGATGTTAGCCCAAGGCGACCGCAGCCGTCACCGTCATCGCTCAACCCGCCAACTGCTTCTCGATGCGGCGGGCGAATACCTGCATTTCCTTCGCCGCCTGCAAGTCCCCCTTCACCTGGGCGGCTGCGATGCCGAGCCGGTAGGTTTCCCGCGCCTGCTCCGGGTCACCTGCCTCGGCGAGCGCTCTGCCCAGCAATTTCCAGGCGGCGGAATAGCTCGGGTCGAAGGCCAGCGCCGCTTGAAGATGTGTACACGCTCGGGCGTACTGGCCCAGCTTGAAATATTCGTTGCCCAGAGAAAACCGCAGCAAGGCGTTGTCTTTGCCAGCGGCCAGCATTTGTTCAAAAGTTTCCAACGTGCCCATGACGTACTCCCCGTTTTTGGCTTTGTTCCGTTGTCCCGCGTACCCCATGCGCCGAGCCAGCCAGCATATGCCTGAAACGGTTCCTCGCCCCCCATCGCTCATCAGGCCGCGGGGTTGGGTGCGGTGTGAGGGTTGGACTACTGGACTATAAAGCAAGGTACAAGATTCAAGATATTCTTGCACCTTGCACTTTTCACCTGGGGGAGAAATGGCGATCACCGATTGGCCCGAGGGCGAGCGGCCCCGGGAAAAGCTGCTGCAACGCGGAGCGGCGTCCTTGTCCGACGCGGAATTGCTGGCGATTTTTCTGCGCGTGGGCGTGGCAGGTAAGAGCGCGGTCGATCTGGCGCGCGACCTGTTGCTGCATTTCGACGGACTTACCCGACTTTTCAACGCCGCGCAAGCCGAGTTCGGCGCCTTTCCCGGCATGGGGCCGGCCAAATACGCGCAGTTGCAGGCAGTGCTGGAGATGGCGCGGCGCGCCTTGGGCGAAAACATGAAGCACAACGACGCACTCAATTCGCCGCGTGCGGTGCGTGATTACTTGCGCCTGCTCCTGGGTAGTCCCCCCCATGAGGTCTTCATGGGGGTGTTTCTCGACTCCCAGAACCGCGTCCTGGCCGCCGAGGAGTTGTTCCGGGGTAGTCTCACCCAGACTTCCGTGTATCCACGCGAAGTTGTCATCCGCGCCTTGCATCACAACGCAGCCGGCGTGATTCTGGCGCACAACCATCCTTCCGGCGTGGCCGAACCCTCGCAGGCCGACCGTTGGCTGACCGAGCAGTTGAAAACCACGTTGGGGCTGGTCGATGTGAAGGTGATCGACCACTTCATCGTCGCCGATGGCGAAGGTTTCTCCTTCTGTGAACGAGGATGGCTTTGACCCGCGCGCAGGTTTCGCGTATAAAACCGGACTTTCCGTATTCGTGTAGCAGGGGTAACAATCATGGCCCGCGTATGTCAGGTCACCGGCAAGAAGCCGATGGTGGGTAACAACGTCTCCCACGCAAATAACAGAACCAAGCGTCGCTTCCTGCCCAATCTGCA
>CAISDD010000315.1 GCA_903883985.1 uncultured Pseudomonadota bacterium
CTGGCCCTGAAGCGGCGCATCCAGGAGAGCCTGGCCCGGTTGGAGCAGCAGCGCCTGGTGAGCCGCAACGGCGACCTGTGGTTTTTCCTCACCAATGAGGAACGGGACGTGGCGCGGGAAATCGCCAACGTGGATGTCTCCGCCCCAGAAAAGTCCCGCCTGCTCTGCGAAATGCTCTTCGACGACCTGCTGGGTGGACTCACCAAGGTGCGGCATCGCGACACCAAGGCCGACTACGAGGTCAACCGCCTGCTGGACGGCATGCCCTGGAAAAACGCCAGCCATGAACTGACCCTGGAAATCCTCTCACCTCTGGGCGACGAGTACGACGGTGCCTCGGACGCCAAGTGCATCCTGCGCAGCAGCGACGGCAATGGCCGTGCCCTCATCCGCCTGGCCGAGGGCGACCGCTTCGACCTGGAGCTGACCCTCTACAAGCAAATCGAGAAGTACATCGACAGCCCCAAGGCCGGCAACGCCACGGCCTCGGTGAAGAACATCCTCATCAACCGCAAGGATGAGAACCGCGAACGCTGGGGCCGCCTGCGGGAGCAGTTATCCACCCTGCTGGTGACGGGGGAGGTCTACGCCAAGGGCCAGAAACTGCAGTTCAAGGCGGCGTCGCCCGGCACCCTGGTGGATGACCTGGTCAATTACCTCATCGCCAACACCTACAACAAGCTCGCCTACCTGAAGGTCCGCCAGCCCGACCCCATCGCTGAAATCAAGGCCGTGCTGTCGGCGGACAGCATTGGCCAGCACGCGCTGAAGCTGGGCGGAGAGGAAGGCAATATCCTGGCTCTCAAGGAGATGCGGGAGTACCTGCATTTGAAGGCATCCCACAGCCAGGTGCTTCTTTCCGACGTGGTGGACCGCTTCTCGGGCATTCCCTGGGGCTGGAAACCGGAGTGGGAAATCGTGTTGCTGGTGGCCCGTCTGTTCATGGCTGGCGAACTCAAGCTGCGCCTCGAAGGTTCCGACCTGGAGCCCAAGAGCGCCGTGGACCCCCTCACCAAGTCAGTGCGTTTCAAGCAGGTGGCTATCCTCAAGCGCAAGAATGCCGACCCGGTGTCCTTGGGCCAGGCCCGCACCCTGCACCGCGCTCTCTTCGTGTCCCTGGCCAGCGACGACGAGGATGGCTTGGTGAGCGATTTCCGCACCAACCTGACCACCTGGCAGAATGACCTGAAGGGCTACAGCCACCGGGCGGCGGTCAAGCACTACCCCGGCAAGGAGGCCATCCAAATCGCGCTGACGCGCATCGCCAAGCAGCTTGCCATTCGCGACGCTTTTGAATTCATCGAAGCCTTGCTGCAGGAAAAGAACGACTGGCAGGACACTGCCGACGACCTACACGACCTGACCAGCTTCTACAAGACCCAGGTCGACGCCTGGAGCCGCATGCTGGAGGCTCTGGTGGCCTTTGCCGACAACAGGGAATATCTGCAAAAGGATGTCCAGGCAGGCGCAGCCCTGCGGGACCTGGAGGCTATCCGCGACAACCCGACCCCCTACGGCCAGGTGAGCCGCATTGCCGCCCTGGTGACCTCGGTGCAGGCCGTAAACGATCGCATTGCTGGCGCCGAGCGGGAAGGGTCGCTTCTGTCCATCGACCAGAAGCTGAAGGAGGTCGGACTGACCCTGGACGAGGCGGGAGCGAAGGACGAGTTGCGCAACAAGGCGCTCCATTCCCTGCAGCAGCTCAAAGCCACGGTGGCGGCGCTGGCCAGTATTCCCAAGCTCCGCTACCTGAAGGAGCAGGCGGGCAACCTGCTGGACAGCGCTATGGACGCCATCGCAGCCGCGTCCCGGCCGGTGGTGCCAGCGGTGCCGGTCGTCCAGTCCCCCGGCGGCACGGCAACGGTCATTCACACGGGGGTAACGACGCCGGCGCCGAAAGCGCCCAAGCCGTCCAAGGTCATCCACGCCGCAAACCTGGCCACCAAATCCTACCTGGAAACCGAGGCTGAGGTGGATGCCTACCTGGCCCGGCTGAAGGCCGAACTCATGCAGGCCATTCACGCCGGAAGCCGGGCGAGAATCCAGTGAATTCAAGCTACAGGCTGTGGCATACTGCATGAAACTTCAGTGAGGATTACGGCACTGCGCAGAGAAAAAAACCTCGTTCAAGGCGGCCCGGCCAGGGCTCTGGGCCTGCGCGCCGGCCAGGTCTTTCGCCGCAAGGATCTGGCCGCCGATCTGCCTGCCGTGGATCGGGAACTGGCGCGGGCGGTGGAAGCCGGGC
>CAISDD010000316.1 GCA_903883985.1 uncultured Pseudomonadota bacterium
GGAGCCAGCGTCAAGGCGACGGTGCTGGCCCACGGTCGTGGTGTCAAGGTACTGATTTTCAAGATGCGTCGCCGCAAGCACTACCGCAAGACCCAGGGGCATCGCCAGAATTTCACGGAAATCCGCATCGATGGTATCGATGCCGGGTCTTCCATCTAGCAGGAGCAGACAACCATGGCACACAAGAAAGCAGGCGGCAGTTCCCGTAACGGCCGCGATTCCAACCCCAAGATGTTGGGGGTCAAACGCTACGGTGGCGAATTCGTTCCCGCCGGCAACATCCTGGTTCGCCAGCGTGGCACTCAGTTTCATCCCGGCCTGAACGTCGGCCTGGGCAAGGATTACACCTTGTTCGCCAAGGTGGACGGCGTGGTCGAATTCACCGTGAAGGGCGCGCGTCAGCGCCGCACGGTCAACGTAGTGCCGGTCGCGATCGCGGCGTAAGCGAGCCCCCGGATCGGTCCACAGGCTCGATCCGCCCGAAGGAGCCCTATCCTCTGGATAGGGCTTTTTTGTTTCAGAGGCCAATAGCATGAAATTCATCGACGAAGCCCGTATCGACGTCATCGCCGGTCGTGGTGGCAATGGTTCCGCCTCGTTCCGGCGCGAGAAATTCATCCCCATGGGTGGACCGGATGGCGGCGATGGCGGGAAGGGGGGCTGCATCTGGGCCGAGGCCGACCGCAACAGCAACACCCTGGTGGAATACCGCTTCACCCGCATGTTCCGCGCGCAACACGGTGAGAACGGCCGCGGCGCCGACTGTTATGGCAAGGGGGGCGACGATCTCACCTTGCGCGTGCCGGTGGGCACGGTGATCACAGAGAACGAGAGTGGCGCCCTGATCGCCGACCTGGCCTGTGATGGCCAGCGCGCCTTGATTGCCCGTGGCGGCAAGGGTGGGCTGGGCAACCTGCACTTCAAGTCCAGCACCAACCGCGCGCCCCGCCAGACTACCGCCGGGGAGGAGGGGGAAGAGCTGCGTTTGCACATGGAGCTGAAGGTGCTGGCCGATGTGGGATTGCTGGGCATGCCCAATGCGGGCAAGTCCACACTGATCCGCGCCATCTCCGCGGCCAAGCCGAAAGTGGCCGATTACCCCTTTACCACCTTGCACCCCAATTTGGGCGTGGTGCGCGTCGATCGCGAGCGCAGTTTCGTGGTCGCGGACGTGCCCGGCCTGATCGAGGGTGCGGCCGAGGGTGCGGGCCTGGGCCACCAGTTCCTGCGCCACTTGGCGCGCACCAGCCTGCTACTGCACCTGGTCGATCTGGCACCCTTCGACCCGGAAGTCGACCCGGTGCGGGATGCGCGCGCCATCGTCGAGGAATTGCGCAAGTATGACGAGGAACTCCACGCCAAGCCACGATGGTTGGTGCTGAACAAGACCGACCTGGTTCCCGAGGAGGATCGCGCTCAGCGTATAGCCATGTTCATCCGTGAGTTCGGCTGGGAGGGGCCCGTGTTCGCGATTTCCGCGATCAGCGGTGGCGGCTGCCAGCCTCTGGTGTTTGCCATCATGGAGCACCTGCAGTCGTGCCGTCTTGGCGAGCGCATGAGCCCAATCAGCCGTGTCGAGGGATAGAAGATGAGCCGTTCCGCGATCGCCGATGCCCGCCGCCTGGTGGTGAAGGTCGGTAGCAGTCTGGTGACCAACGAAGGGCGCGGCCTCGACCATGAACGCTTGGCGCTGTGGTCTGCGCAGATTGCCCGCTTGCGAGAAATGGGCAAGGAAGTCGTCCTGGTTTCCAGTGGCGCCATCGCCGAGGGCATCAAGCGGTTGGGCTGGAACAAGCGGCCGGTCGCGTTGAACGAACTCCAGGCTGCGGCCGCCGTCGGCCAGATGGGGCTGATCGAAGCCTATGAACGCAGCTTTCGTGTGCATGGCTTGTACACCGCTCAGATACTGCTGACACACGCCGATCTGGCCGACCGCGAGCGCTACCTGAATGCCCGTTCCACCCTGCGCACGCTACTGGAACTCAAGGCCATCCCCATCATTAACGAGAACGACACGGTCACCACAGAGGAAATCAAGGTCGGCGACAACGACACGCTGGGCGCTCTGGTGGCGAATCTGATCGAAGCCGATGCCCTGATCATCCTCACAGATCAGCGCGGACTCTACAGCGCCGACCCACGTCTTCACCCTGAAGCGGAGTTTATCTTCGAGGCCGTGGCGGGCAAGCCGGAACTGGAAGACATGGCCGGCGGCGCCGGGTCGAGCGTGGGTACGGGCGGTATGTTGACCAAGATACTTGCCGCCAAACGTGCCGCCCGCAGCGGTGCTCATACGGTCATCGTCAGCGGGCGCGAGGAGGACGTTCTGGTTCGACTGGCTATGGGCGAGTCGCTGGGCACGCAGCTACTGGCGGTAAACGCACCGCTGGCGGCGCGCCGGCAGTGGCTGGCCGACCATTTGCAGGTGCGTGGCAGCCTTCGCCTGGATGAGGGTGCGGTACGCGCCCTGCGTTTGCAGGGCAAGAGCCTGTTGTCGATCGGGGTGGCCGAAGTCATCGGTGAATTCCATCGTGGCGAAGTGGTAGCCTGCATCGACACGCAGGGCCGTGACATCGCCCGCGGCCTAGTCAACTACGGCGCCGATGAAGCCCGCCGTATCGCCCGGCAGCCGAGTTCACAGATCGCAATCCTGCTCGGTTACATGGATGAGGCGGAACTCATCCATCGCGACAACCTGGCGCTACTGTAGGCGTGGCAGCCACATGTCCGGCGTGAGGTGGCGGTCGACGTATCGGATCAACCCCTACGGGGCGGCACGCGCAGATTTCCTTCCCAACCGCAGACCATCGAACGGCAGCGAAAACGCCGCACCGACAGGATGTAGCTCAAGAGCCGATCTACTGCCCGGCGTGGGATGCGCCGCACGGCACTCTGGCACCATGGGCATAGATCGACGCCGGATTTGCCCGCAGGGGAGGTCATGGCTGAGGATGCGCCGGTATCCTGTCTCAATTGGGTACCGCCCGGAGAGTCCTAATTGCCGCACGCCGCTTCTTGGCAACGCTGAAACCGTCATCAATCGGCTCAGTGCCAGAGGGAGTCAGCCAGGAGGTCGAGTTCAGCTTTTTTTGTCTCATGGTTCGTTGCCAGCCGCACGGGTATCGACGGGTGCCGTGAAGAGAGCCGGTTCTTAGGTTCGGATCTTGTGTTTTTGCCTGGCCACTTGAAAGGAACAGGAACCAGACACACGGCGCCACGAGGGTATCGTAAAGAAATCTGACAAGCAACAGAGTAATTACTACCGGTCGGCGCGGATGCAGCTATCGGCGCAGCCCGGAGCGGTCTTATCCGCCCATCCAGAGCTTCCAGGCATCGCCCATTCCCAACTGCACGCTGCCGCCTTCCGGTTCGCAAAGCGTGAGGACGGCTCGCCGGATGTGGCCGCGGCGCAGATGTTGCAGCAGCGGAGTGAACCACGCCGCATCGAGGCAGGAGGCCTCCGCGGCAGTCGCATGGGGTAGGAATTCCGGCAACAGCAGCAGCACTCTTGCGGCGTGCGGCAGGTCGTGCAGGCCGGCTGGGCAGGAAACGTGCGGACTGCTGGACAAACGAGCCAAGGCCAACGCCTCCACCTGCCCCGCCAGCACCAGATCGAAGCGTCGCCCCGCCTTCGCCTTCTTGCCACCGCCCCAGAGCCAAAGGCTGTTGATGGCGGCCAGGCCCTGGCGCTCGCGCTCCTGATTCACCGGGTGGTCGTGGAGCAGGATCTGCGCATCGTTAACCAGGCGCATGGCTCGGGCGGCGTCCGGGCCGGCTGGCATGGCGGAATGCACATGGCGGGTGGTCACCTGATCCAGAGGCGTGGTGCGCAGATCCAGTGTCTGGGCGGGATGACCATACCAGCGCGAAGGCACGGGCGCGAATAGCTGCCAGCCGGCTTCCTCGAACAGGGGCCTGAGACTCGCCGCCAGCGACTCGGACTCCGACTGGACCAAGCCCACTCGTTCGGCGTCGAGCAGGGTCAAGCCGCGCATGCCGACTTGCAAGTGGACCGGGTCGGCGCGCAGCCAGTATCCCGAGTCAGCGTTCAGGCCATCGTAAGCGGCAGTCGCGAAAGCGAGTGGGCCGCGCGGGGGGAAGTCGAAGGCGGAACACAGCGCATCCGCCAGGTTGGTCTCTCCACCCACCCCGACCCCGCGCGCCAGCAAGCGTTCCAGTCCAGGCAGTAAAACCCGTTCGCCGTGCGGGGATGCGCGCCAGGACGCAAGTCCAGGGACGATGAGATGAAGTTCACGCATCTTGAATACCGAGGTTGGCAGTTCGCAGGAGCGGCTATAGCCGCGAGGCCACGATCGCGGAATTTATGGGGTTAATCCGCTTCGCCTTCAAAACCCGCCTGGGCAAGCTCAGCGGCGCGCACCACGGCTCGGGCCTTGTTGCAGGTTTCCAGCCACTCGCTTTCCGGAACAGAGTCGGCGACGATGCCAGCACCCGCTTGCACATAGAGGATGTTGTCCTTGATGACCGCAGTGCGGATGGCGATGGCCAGGTCCATGTCGCCATTGAAGCCGAGGTAGCCGACCGCACCCGCATAGATGCCGCGTTTGGTGGGTTCAAGTTCGTCGATGATCTCCATCGCGCGGATCTTGGGCGCACCGGACACCGTGCCGGCAGGGAAGGTGGCGCGCAGCACGTCCATGGCGGACAGTTCAGGGCGCAGGCTGGCTTCTACGTTGGAGACGATGTGCATGACATGCGAATAGCGCTCGATGCTCATATTCTCCGTGACTCTTACCGTGCCCACTTGCGCCACGCGGCCGGCGTCGTTGCGGCCGAGATCCATGAGCTGCACATGTTCTGCACGCTCCTTGGGGTCGGCCAGGAGTTCGGCTTCCATGCGCAGGTCTTCCTCGCGCGAGGCGCCTCGCGGGCGGGTGCCGGCGATGGGACGTACCGTTACCCGCTTACCTTCACCTTCGTCTTCCAGGCGTACCAGGATCTCGGGCGAAGAGCCGACCACATGGAAGCCACCCATGTCGTAATAAAACATGTAAGGAGATGGATTGAGGCCGCGCAAGGCTCGATAGAGCGACAGTGGATGTACATTGAACGGCCGGCTCAAGCGCTGAGACAGCACCACTTGCATGATGTCGCCGTCGCCGATGTAGCGCTTGGCGCGCACCACGGCGTCCTTGTACGCCTGCTCGCCGAACTCGGAATCCACCACGAAGTCGTTGACATCCGATACGGCTGGCGGGTTGGCGGGGCGGGCCAGGCGCCGCGAGAGTTCCCGCAGGCGCTGATGCGCGTTCAGGTAGGCCTGGGGCTCC
>CAISDD010000317.1 GCA_903883985.1 uncultured Pseudomonadota bacterium
CGACAGTCTGGGCGGCGCTCAGATCTACCTGAAGCGGGAAGACCTGAACCATACTGGCGCCCACAAGATCAACAACGCCATCGGCCAGGCGCTCCTGGCGCGCCGCATGGGCAAGAAGCGGGTGATCGCCGAGACCGGCGCAGGCATGCATGGCGTGGCCACGGCCACGGTGGCGGCACGCTTCGGCATGGAGTGCATCGTCTACATGGGTGCCGAGGACATCCAGCGCCAAGCCCCCAACGTGTTTCGCATGAAGCTCCTGGGCGCCACGGTGGTGCCGGTGGAAAGCGGTTCGCGCACCTTGAAGGACGCCTGCAACGAGGCCATCCGCGACTGGGTCACCAACGTGGAGACTACCTTCTACATCTTCGGTACGGCGGCCGGTCCTCACCCTTACCCGATGATGGTGCGCGACTTCCAGTGCGTCATCGGCTTTGAAGCCCGCGTACAGATGCCGGAAATGATCGGTCGCCAGCCGGATGCCGTGATCGCCTGCGTGGGCGGCGGTTCCAATGCCATCGGACTGTTTTATCCCTACATCGAGGATGCCGGGGTGCAGATCATCGGCGTTGAGGCGGGCGGCTACGGCCTGGCCACGGGTCGCCATGCCGCGCCCCTGACCGCGGATGCCAAGGTGGGCGTGCTGCACGGTAACAAGGTGTATTTGATGCAGGATGCGGATGGCCAGATCATCGAGACCCATTCCATCTCCGCCGGCCTGGACTACCCCGGCGTCGGCCCGGAACACTGCCTGTTAAAAGACATGGGCCGCGCCCAGTACGTGGCCATCGACGACGACGAGGCCCTGGCGGCCTTCGACGCCCTGTGCCGCTTCGAGGGCATCATCCCGGCCCTGGAATCCAGTCATGCCATCGCCCACGCCATGAAGATCGCGCCGTCCATGGGCCGCGACAAGGTGCTGCTGGTGAACCTTTCCGGGCGCGGGGACAAGGACATGAATACGGTGGCCCGCATCAAGGGCATTACGTTATGAACCGCAGTGGTGTATTGCGTGCATGATTCATTACAGTTTTTGCTTCGCCCGTAATGTCTGGCTGACGAATCATGCAAGCGAAGCCATGGCGAAGCGCGGACTAGATGAAGCGATTGTTTTACAAGTGATTGAAACTGGCGAACTCCTGGATAAGGGGGATGGTCATTGCTGGATACATCAAGCGCTACCCGGAAGAGTGGATAACCGAATATGCGCCGCTGTGGTGCTTGGTCAAGCGGTCGTGGTGAAGACGGTTATGGTGAATTGGCAGACTAAAGAGGATGTGACATGAAGATTACTTATCACGAATCGGATGACATCCTGCATATCGAATTGCTGTCTGGAATGATTGTTCGAGATGTTTCTTTGAACTGGAATGTGAATGTTGGCTATACCAGCGATGGTGTGGGTGAGATCACCATTCTTGAAGCCAAGCAGGCAGGTTTTTTTCCGTTGATTCTGGACGGCGATATGGACAAGATGTTGGAAAGAAAGGCTGCCTGAAGTGCCTATTCCTGATTTTCAAACCCTTATGCTGCCGCTGTTGCGTTACTTTGCAGATGGGGTAGAACATACCCAGCGTGATGTGCTGCCAGTCATGGCGGAGAAATTCCAATTGACTGATATGGAGTTGGCGGAACAACTTCCAACTGGGCGGCAAGGTAGGTTTGATAACCGCGTGGCCTGGGCGAAAACGTACCTGAAGCAAGCGGGGTTGTTGGAGAACGTTAAACGAGGTGTCTTTCGCATTACGAAGCGGGGTCAATCCGCCTTGGCAGAGAATCCACCTCGCATTGACATGAAATACCTGGAGCAATTTCCGGAGTATTTGGTGTTTCTATCAGCAGGTAAGGCTAAGTCAGATCAAGTACAGGAATCAAAGGATTCGTCGCAGCAATCTACACCCGAGGAATTGTTGGAGTCAGGTTGCCGCCAACTCCGCACGACACTTTCGGCTGATTTGTTGCAACAAGTAAATAATGCTTCCCCAGCCTTTTTTGAGCGTTATGTCGTTGATCTGCTGCTTGGTATGGGTTATGGCGGATCGAGAGAAGATGCCGGTGAAGTGAAAGGCAGGAGTGGTGATGGCGGTATAGACGGTATCATCAAAGAAGATCGGCTTGGACTGGATATGATTTACATTCAAGCCAAGCGCTGGGATGGCAATGTGGGACGGCCAGAAATACAGCAATTCGTAGGAGCGCTTGCTGGTCATAAAGCAAATAAGGGCGTGTTTATAACGACATCAAATTTCAATCAAAATGCCCGTGATTATGCTGCGCAGGTTGCCAGCAAGGTTGTGCTCATTGATGGTCCGATGTTGGTGACATTGATGATTGACCTTGGTCTTGGGGTGTCGCTGAAAAATACATACCAAATCAAGCGAATCGACTCAGATTATTTTTTGGAAGATTGACTAATGAGCCGAATTGGCCAAACCTTTTCTAATCTCCAGGCCCAGGGCCGCCGCGCCCTGATCCCCTTCATCACCGCGGGTGACCCATCGCTGGCCGCCACTGTGCCCCTGTTGCACGCCCTGGTGGACGCTGGCGCCGACGTGCTGGAACTGGGCGTGCCCTTCTCCGACCCCATGGCGGACGGCCCCACCATCCAGCGCGCCTCCGAGCGGGCGCTGAAGAACGGCATGACCCTGCGCGGCGTGCTGGCCATGGTGGCGGAGTTCCGCCAGAAGGATGCCACCACTCCGGTGGTGCTGATGGGCTATGGCAACCCCATCGAGGCCATGGGCTGGGAAACGTTTGCGCAACGCTGTGCGGACGTGGGCGTGGACGGGGTGCTGACCGTGGACTTTCCGCCGGAAGAGAGCCATGAGGCGTTCCTGCACCTGCAGCGCCATGACATCGACCCCATTTTCCTGCTCGCGCCCACCACCAACGAGGATCGCATCCAGCAAGTGGCCAAGCTGGCGCGAGGCTACGTGTATTACGTTTCGCTGAAGGGCGTGACCGGCGCCGGCAACCTGGACATCGCCGCTATCGCCGAGAAGATGCCGCAGTTGCGCAAATACATCAGCCTGCCCATCGGTGTGGGCTTCGGTATCCGCGACGGCAAAACTGCGCGTAAGGTGGCGGATGTTTCCGACGC
>CAISDD010000318.1 GCA_903883985.1 uncultured Pseudomonadota bacterium
TCCGGCACCTTTGCCGGTTACTCGGTCTCCATGTTCTACGCCATCGTCTACGTGCTCATGAGTCTGGGCACCTTCGGCCTGGTGGTGTACCTGTCGCAGAACGGGCTGGAGGCGGAAAACCTGGACGACTTCAAGGGCCTCAATAGCCGCCATCCGTGGCTGGCCGCGCTGATGGGAATGCTGATGTTTTCGATGGCGGGCATTCCGCCCTTCATCGGTTTCTACGCCAAGCTTTCGGTGCTGCAAGCCCTGGTCGGTTCCGGCTGGCTTTGGTTGGCCCTGGTTGCTGTGCTGTTCTCACTGATCGGCGCCTTCTACTACCTGCGCGTGGTGAAGATCCTCTACTTCGACAGCCCGAACGCCGATGTGCTGCCCCTATCCGTGCATGCCGACAGCCGTGCACTGCTTTCACTGAACGGACTGGCGGTGCTGCTCCTTGGAATCGCGCCCCAGGGCCTCATCAGCCTGTGCGTCTACGCGATGCAGATGTCGATGCAATAGTCGCCGGAGGATGATCCTGGGCGCGGGCAGGACGCCGGCGCCCAGGTTTCCGCGTAGCTATTCGCTCACTTGCCGCACTTGCCTTCCTTCAGGTTCTTGGTGCCGCACTTTCCTTCCCCGCATTTGCCTTCTTCCATCGTCTTCTTGTTGGCGGCGGCGTCCTTCCTGGCTTTCTTGTGCGCGGCCTTCTTGGCCTTGGGTTCGGCTTCCATATTCATGGCGCCACACTTGGCGGTAGCGCCCATCCCGGCGCCGCACTTGGCTTCGCCCGCCTTGTCCGCATCCGCCAGCACATAGGCCGTGGCCGTGGCAAAAGGATTGTCCACCGCGTAGGCCGGTGCAGCAAGTAAGGTAGTGGCAAGCGCGGTGCTAAGAATCAGGGCGAGTAGGGATTTCTTACGAGTCATGGCAGTTCCTTCAATTGGTGTAGGTGGGCAAAGTCGCCGCCCCATCGAGTGCGACACTCACGCGGCGCGGCCGGATTGGGCGCCAGAATGTGACAAAGGCGAGGATGAATGGCAAGTCCTTTCTGGTGGCCTGTCGAGCTTGAAAAATTCCAAACATGGTCGATAGTGGGAATGCCGAGCCGTGCGGATTCCGGTAAACCACTCAGGAGTAAGCCATGAGCAGCCTTGCCAAACGCGACCCCTATGCCATCAACGATATCCTGGACGATCTGTTCAAGGGCTATTGGATCAGGCCCATGCGTCTGTTCGACGAACAACCTGAAACGCAGATGATCCGGATGGATGTGAAGGAAAACGAGAAGGATTACACCGTGCATGCCGAGTTGCCCGGTGTGAGGAAAGAGGATGTTCAAGTTACCATCGAGGGCAATACCCTGGCCGTTAGCGCCGAGACGAAGAAGGCAACCGAAGAGAAGGAGGGCGACAAGCTGTTGCGCCGCGAGCGCTATTTCGGCAAGGTTTATCGCGGCATCAGCCTCGGGCAGGAAGTGGATGAAGCCGGCGCCAGCGCTCGATTCGAGAATGGCGTACTCGAGCTGGTTCTGCCGAAGAAGGCGGTTACTGCGGCCAGGAGGCTAACCGTAGAGTGAGGGTAGCACATGGGGTAAAATCGCATGGGGCGGCTTTTGCCGCCCTTTTTTTGTGCGCTGTCAAGACAGCGCCGGCCTAAGGCCCGGCTGCGTGCGTAAAATCCGTCCCGTTCCATTCCAGGAAATGCACCATGTCCATCGCCCATTTCACTCCTGCCCAGAAAGCCCGTGTCATCGCCGAGGCGCTGCCATATATCCAGCGCTTCTGGGACAAGACGGTCGTCATCAAGTACGGCGGCAACGCCATGACCGATCCGCTCCTTAAAGTAGCCTTCGCACACGATGTCGTCCTTCTGAAACTCGTCGGTCTCAACCCTGTCGTGGTTCATGGCGGCGGCCCCCAGATCGAGGACATGCTGAAGCGAGTCGGCAAGAAGGGCGAATTCATCCAGGGCATGCGGGTGACCGATGCGGAAACGATGGACTTGGTCGAGATGGTGCTAGGCGGCCAGGTGAACAAGGATATCGTCAATCTGATCAATCAGGCCGGAGGTAAGGCGGTCGGACTGACCGGCAAGGATGGCCGCTTCATCCGCGCCAGGAAGCTGATGATGGCCTCGCAGGACAAGCCCGGCGAACTGATCGACATCGGCCAGGTGGGCGAGATCACCCAGATCGACCCCTCACTGATCGCCTTCCTCGACTCCGGCGACTTCATCCCGGTGATCGCGCCCATCGGCGTGGGTAGCCAAGGCGAAACCTACAACATCAACGCCGATGTGGTCGCGGGCAAGCTGGCTGAGGTCTTGAAGGCTGAGAAACTGGTGCTACTCACCAACACGCCCGGTGTGCTGGACCGTGATGGCAATTTGCTGACCGGTTTGACGCCGAGAAAGATAGACGAACTGGTGGCCGATGGCACCCTCTCCGGAGGTATGCTGCCGAAGATCGCCTCGGCCCTGGACGCCGCGCGCAGCGGAGTGAAGTCGGTACACATCATCGATGGGCGCGTGGAGCACGCCCTACTGCTCGAAATCATGACCGACCAGGGCGTGGGAACGCTGATCCAGTCTTCATGAGCCGCGTGGCGCACAGCTCCGGCGGAACGCCACGCGGTTCCGCCGGGGGGTGTCATTCGTGCTCGCCATAGGAGAAGCGCACATGGCCATAGCGCAGCGCCAGTACCGCCAGGGTGAGAAGCAGGATGGAGGTCGCCACGCCAACCATGTGCCAAACGTCGAGGTTTTTCATGTCCAGAACCAGGTAACGAGCAAGGGCGACGATGGCGATATAGATGGGAAATCGCACCGGCAATTTCCCGGACTCGAAGTACATGCCTACCATCGCCAGGATTTCCAGGTAGAGAAACATCAGCAGCAGATCGGGCAGTGTAACCATGCTCGAGGAGGCCATGTGGCTGACCTCGAAGTAAGCCGCGATCACGGTGGCGATGGTGATGATCGTCAAGCCGGAATACTCGACGATACCGAGTACGGTCTGGGCGTGGCGGGTAAAAATAGTCTGGCGCATGTGGTTTCTCCTGTTCGCAGCATCCTACCTCAGACCGGGGTGACCGCGCACGACTCGAACCGGGCTGCACCATGCCCGCGAGCATTTCGGAATTTTGAATTTTTTGTTCCTTCTTCAGCCAGACACGGATAGAGACTATGAACTGGATCAGCAAACTCCTGGGAAAAAATCCCGACGTAAAACCTTCCGCAGCCCCTGCCCGCCCCTTACCCGCGCCGCTTGCCGGCCCGCGGGTACCGCTGCCACAGGATCCGCCCGAGACCTGGGTCGAGGCGATATGCCAGGCGCCAGACAAAGCCACGGCGCTGGCCTGGACCGCGAACCTGCAAGGTGATCGCTGGCTAGGCCAGGTGGCGCGACAGGCGCGCGGCGCGGAGACCCGCTACGCAGAGGCACGCCGCATCGAGTCGGACGCCGTACTGGAGCAGGTTGCCCACGCATGCAGGGACAAGGATAAGCGCGTCTATCGCCATTGCACCGATCTCTTGCTGCAACGCCGGGAGGCGCAAGTTCGGGAGCAACGCACAACGGAGATCACCGGCGAACTGCAAGCCCTGCTCGCGACCGTTCCGTTGCCCAGCACGAGGCTGTTCGAACTGAAGAAGCAAGTGGAAGCACTCGGGCACGCGGGGCTGGACGCGTGTCGCGAACTGCTGGAGCAGGGGATGACTCGTTTGCGGCTGGAGTCGGAGGCGCGCCGCGACTTGCAGGCCAAGCAGCGCGCGGCGGCGGCGCTGGCGGCGGAATGCGAGCACGCCGACTGGCCGTGGGACGAACAGGTCGAGGCCTGGCGCGTCCGCCTCGAACCCCTGGCTCAGGCCGCGGGCCTGCCGGCCTGGCTTGCCGACGAAGCCACGGCGCGCGCGCTGAAGCAGTCTCTGGGCGAAATCGAAGCCCGCATGAGAGCGCTCACCGCGGACGCCGATCGGACCCGGATTTGCGAACAATACTTGATCGAACTGGAGCAAGGCACGGCACCCGATGTCGACCCGATGGCTTGGGATGCGCTGCCCAAACCGGAGCACGAGAGCCCGCGCCTGGCGCTGGAGGCACGCTGGGAGGCACTGTACACCCAGTCACTGCACACCCAGGCTCCGTGTGAACCGGCACCCGCCCCGCAGCCTGCACGCAAGCCGCCACGTTTCGAACACGATCGCTTGCGTGAACCCCTGGAACAACTGGACCTGGCCATCGAGCAGGGACACCTGGCCGCAGCGGACACGTTGATGCAGCAGATCAAGTCCACGTTGGCCGGGCATCGCCCGGATGCCGCCCTGGAGCATCACCTGCACGATCTTCATGCCAGACTGGAAGCGCTGCGCGGCTGGGCTCGATGGGGAACCGGACAGGCGCGCGAACACCTGATCGCCAGCGCTCGGGATCTACAGAGCGTTGAGCGCGATGTGGAGGAACTGGCTCTCGCCATCCCCGCGCTGCGAGAGGACTGGAAACGGTTGAACGCGCATGGCCCGGCGGCGAAAGGGCAATGGGAGCATTTCGATGCGGCGCTGGAACAGGCCTATAAGCCGGTAGCCGCCTTGCGAGCCGAACAGGCTGCCCGCCAGGCCGAAGCGCTCGCGGCCAAGGAGGCGCTCTGTGCCGAATGGGAGGCCGAGGTGGCCACCATGCTCCAGGAGCAGCCCGACTACAAGGCGATCGAGACCCGGCGCACGCAAATGATCGCACAGTGGCGCGCCTCGCCCCAGGCCGGATTTCGAGACGAAAGATCCCTGCGCAAGCGTTTCGATGCGCTCATCGGCGACATCGACAGCCGACTGGAGGCGGCGCGCACGGCAGAATGCACTCGCCGCGAGCAATTGATCGCGGCAGCGCTTGCGCTGGTGGATCAGCCTGACCTGAGGCTGGCCATGTCGCATGCCAAAACCTTACAGGGAAGCTGGGGAACGCAGGGGGTGCGGCTCAAGCGCCAGGACGAAGTGAAGCTATGGCAGCGCTTCCGCGCCGCCTGCGACGCCGTGTTCGCCCGCCAGGACGCCTTGCGTGCGGAACAGACCACGCAGCGTCAGGAGCGGGCGCAATCCCGGAAAAACCTGCTGGACACTTTCGAGGCCACGTTGGCCGGCGCCGATGCCGGTGGCATCAAACAAGCCCTGACCCGGTTTCGCAGCGAATGGGACGCTACGAACTCACACGAAAACACCGATCGCCTCGACACCCGAGCGCGGGAACTGCAACAACTGGCGCAAACCCGTCTGGATGATCTGCATGACCAGAAGAACCGGAGGCGCTTCGAACTTCTGGCATCGAAAGCCGCCCTGGCCGAACGCATCGAGCAGGCGGTCCTGGTCAGTGCGCCGCTCGATACGCTGACAGCAGAGGTGCAATCGCTCTGGGAAGCCATGCCCGCCTTGCCGGGGAAGGCCGAGAATCTGCTGGCCCTGCGCTACGCCACGGCCAACCGGATCACGCCAGCCGAACTCACAGCCGGCCTGGCTCTACGGGAAACCCTGCTGCTCGACCTGGAAATGGCACTGGATCTGCCCTCCCCAGAGACCTACGCGGCGGTTCGCCGGGAACGCCAAATGGCCAGCCTGCAACGTCACTTCGCCGCCGACTCGACACAGCAACCGGACCCAGAAGCGATGCTGCTGCGCTGGTACGCCACGCCCGCGCTCATCGACAAGGACTTCGACCGACGCATCGCGCTGGTGATCGGCAAGTTGGCGGCAATGCCTACGGGGCTTCGCGGCTGAAGCCGCTCCTGGCTTCAACGCGTAGCTTGGGTTAGCCGACGTCCTCATGTCGGCGTACCGACATAGCACCGGACATGGGACTGGATGGCGGAATAGCCAGCGTAGGGCGGATGCCCAAAGGGCGATCCTCCTTTGTAAGTCATGTCGCGTAACTTGCCTTCATTAAGCTGCCGGCGCAGGCCATCATCCCCGGCCCTTCCCCCGGAGGGGGAAGGGGGTGGAACCCTCTCCCTTCGGGAGAGGGCAGGGTGAGGGAGCCCGGTGGTAAGCCAAATTGGTTTCGACAGCTTACTTAGTGGTGATTGAAGGGCAGAACCGCTTCGCGTTCCTACAACCCGGTGCGCTCGTAGAGGTCGTCGAGGCAGAGCGTGGTATGAGCCGGGCCGCAGCTCAGCGCCACGATATCCTCCTCGTCCAAGGTCTGTTCCAGCCACCCAGCCCCGTCCTTACCACCGTCCTTGCCACCGAGGTTACCAAGCTCACGGCTGCGGATGCGGGCATGACGCTTTTCAGAGTCGATCAGCAGGTAATAACGCAGGTCGGGAAGGTCGCGGTAATGCAGCCATTTTTCCCGCTCGTCGATGCTGGCGGTGGAGGGCGAGAGTACTTCGACGATGAGGCAGGGGCCTATGCGGTAGAGCGGATGGTCGTCGCCTGGATGGGGACAGACCAGCATCACGTCCGGGTAGTAGAAGGCCCGCCAGGCTTCCACCTTCACCTTCATGTCGGCAATGAAGACCTCACAGGGTGTGCCGCGTATGGCGGTATCCAATTTGGTTGCGACATTGAGGGAAGTCCGATTGTGTCGCGCACTCGCCCCCGCCATGGCGTAAGTCTCACCGGCCACGTACTCGCGTTTCCTCGGGGCGAGTTCCTCGCTTTCTAGGTATTCAGACTCGCTCAGCGTCTCGTGCTTCAGCTGCCAATGTCAGTTCCGCTCGGCCGTTCCGAAGGCCCTCCCCCTCGGGGGGAAACGAGCGCAGACAGTCAGGGGGCTGTTTCATGTCAGTCTCTTCACCGTTTGAAAGTCTGCACGCCTTCCTGGGTACCCATGAGGCAGATATCGGCGCCGCGGCGGGCGAACAAGCCGACGGTGACCACACCGACGATCTGGTTGATTTCCGTCTCCAGCGCCACCGGGTCGAGGATGGACATACCATGCACATCGAGGATGACGTTGCCGTTGTCGGTGGTGAAACCGGAACGCAACACCGGGTTGCCGCCCAGCTTGACCAGTTGCCGGGCCACATAGGAGCGCGCCATCGGGATCACTTCGACGGGGAGCGGGAAGGCGCCCATCACGTCCACCAGTTTGCTCTGGTCGATGATGCAGACAAATTTCTTGGCACAGGCAGCGACGATCTTCTCGCGCGTCAGCGCTCCGCCGCCGCCCTTGATCATGGCCAGGTGCGGAGTGATTTCGTCGGCCCCGTCGACGTAGACTTCCATTTCGCCGGCTTCATTCAGGTCGATCACGCGGATGCCATGGCTTTTCAGGCGCTCGGCGGTCGCCACGCTGGAGGCCACGGCGGCGTCGATCCGGCCCTTGATGTGGGCGAGTTCGTCGATGAAAAAATTGGCGGTGGAGCCGGTGCCCACGCCGATGATGCCGGCCGGGACGTATTGGATTGCGGCACGTGCCGTGGCTTGTTTCATTTCGTCTTGAGTCATCATGATACGCTCCGTCGATTACGGCTTTGTCGTTTGCAGCCAAGCCGCGAGAATAGCACCCGGCCCTCCCTTTGGGGTGGCGCGGCCTTGGGGGCGTGCCCGCGGGCGCAGCGTATTCCTAGATAGCGACGGATAAATGAAATGACCGATTACCTTGAGCGCATCCTGCTCGCCCGCGTCTACGACGTGGCGATCGAATCTCCCCTGGAGGAGGCCGCGAACCTTTCCCGGCGCCTGGGCAACACCCTGCTTCTGAAGCGCGAGGACATGCAGCCCGTGTTTTCCTTCAAGTTGCGCGGCGCGTACAACAAGATGGTCGGTTTAACCCAAGCCCAGCTAAAACGCGGCGTGGTGGCGGCTTCCGCCGGTAATCATGCCCAGGGGGTGGCGCTTGCGGCTCAGGTATTGGGGTGCGAGGCGACCATCGTCATGCCCGAGACCACGCCTGCGATCAAGGTGGACGCGGTGGCCAAGCGCGGGGCCAAGGTGGTGTTGCATGGCGACTCCTACGATGACGCCTACTCTCACGCGAAAATCATCGCCAAACAGGAAAAGAAGGTCTTTGTTCACCCCTATGACGATCCGGAAGTCATCGCAGGGCAAGGCACCATAGGCATGGAACTGCTGCGTCAGGCGCGCACGCCGATCGACGCGGTGTTCGTGCCGGTGGGCGGTGGCGGCCTGATCGCCGGGATCGCCGCCTACCTCAAGCGTTTGAGGCCGGAAATCAAGGTGATCGGCGTCGAGCCGGAAGACGCCGATGCCATGGCGCGCAGCCTGTGCAAGAAGGAGCGCATCATCCTGCCCCAGGTCGGGCTATTTGCCGATGGCGTGGCGGTGAAACAGGTGGGCGAGGAAACCTTCCGCCTGTGTCAGCTCTACGTGGATGAAATCATCCGCGTCAGCAACGACGCCATCTGTGCCGCGATCAAGGACGTGTTCGAGGATACGCGCTCGATCCTGGAGCCGGCCGGCGCCTTGGGAGTGGCCGGCGCGAAATTCTGGGTCGCGCGCGAGAAGGCGAAGAACAAGCATCTGGTCGCCATCGCCAGCGGCGCCAACA
>CAISDD010000319.1 GCA_903883985.1 uncultured Pseudomonadota bacterium
ACAGGGCCGGGTCCGGTTACACAACGGGGTGTGACCACCAAACGTTCATCGACCTCAAGTCCGCCTGCTTCCACTCCCTACATGAGGGCAGTGCGCTGGCTTTCATCATCGGGGGCGAACTTTAGGATCATGACTGGTTACGCAGCATCACTTAGCGGAAAACGAAAGGTCAGAGGCGACGCGGACTTCATTTTCTACGGCTAGTTGAAGTCGCCCTGAGAGTTGGTGGAACACACCGGCGACAACCTTACCGGTGCCGGCGCGGGGGATGACGAGGCGCTCAAGAGGGTACTGGACAAGGGGCCCCCGGCCATACAGCATCTGGTGGTGGCGGTCACCATCCATGAGGTGACGTCCGGCGCCTGCAGCCGCCTGGTGAATCTGGACTCGGACGCGAAAGTGCCCGATTCGACCTGTCTGAAGACTATTCCACAGAAACCGCGATGATTTTTTAGCGAAATTGCTCGCCACCATGGAGAATGGTGGTTCCGCGCCGTGGGTCAGTGCTACGCCGGTAGTTTGCGGGCACTGGCGATCCAGGACGGGATGTTCAATCATTCTCAAGAAGGTGCAGGAACCTGCCGCAACCAGTGCGGTTCAGGCTTGTAAGTAACCCGTCGAAACCAATTTGGCTTACCACCAGGCTCCCTCACCCTGCCCTCTCCCGAAGGGAGAGGGTTCCACCCCCTTCCCCCTCCGGGGGAAGGGCTGGGGATGAGGGCCAGCGCCGGCAGCTTAATGAAGGCAAGTTACGCGACATTACTTAGCGTGGTAGTCGTGGCAGTCGTGGCAGTCGTTGAAACAAAATCGCGCCACTTCGGTGGCCTATAAGCATTTTCAAAGGAGATTTACTCATGGCAATCAGTCTGCAAAAAGGCGGCAACGTCAATCTGAGCAAGGAAGCCCCCTCCCTCAAGACCGTCATTATTGGTCTGGGTTGGGATCCGCGAGTCACCGACGGCGCAGGCTTCGACCTGGACGGCAGTGCCTTCCTGCTCAAGGCCGACGGCAAGGTCCGTTCCGACTCCGACTTCATTTTCTACAACAACCTGAAATCCAGCGACGGCTCCGTGACCCACCAGGGTGACAACCTGACCGGCGGCGGCGACGGCGACGACGAACAGCTCTCCATCGAACTCGGGAAAGTGCCGGCCGAAGTGGACAAGGTGGCCTTCACCGTGACCATCCACGAAGCCGATGCCCGCAAGCAGAATTTCGGCCAGGTGGCCAAGGCTTACATCCGTTGCCTGGACGCCAACGGCAACAAGGAACTGGCCCGCTACGACCTGACCGAAGACGGCTCGGTGGAAACCGCCATGATTTTCGGCGAACTCTATCGCAATGGAGCCGACTGGAAGTTCCGCGCCATCGGTCAGGGCTTCAAGGGTGGCCTGGGCCCCCTGGCCCGTTCCTACGGCGTCATCGCCTAAGCCCGCGCCATGTCAGCGCTCGCCAAAGGACAGCGGCTGAAACTGGCCGACCTGGTTCCCGGGGGCGGCCAGTTCCGCGTAGGACTGGCCGCCCGGGGACTCTCTCTCGATTTCGCCTGCTTCGGGCTGGATGCGGACGGGAAACTGTCCGACGAGCGCTACATGGTGTTTTTCAACCAGCCGGTTTCACCCTGTGGCGGCGTGGAACTTTGCGCCACGCCGGGGGATGCCGTCGGTTTCACCCTGCAACTGGAGCGTCTGCCGGCCAGCCTGGACCGGCTGGTATTTACCGCCAGCCTCGACGGCGACGGCAGTCTGGCCGGGCTGGAAACCGGCTATTTACGTATCATCGACGGCGAAGCCGAAACAGGACGTTACACCTTCGCCGGAAAGGATTTCAACGCCGAGCGAGCCGTGATGCTGGGCGAGTTCTACCGCAAGGAGGGCAACTGGCGATTCGCCGCCAACGGCCAGGGATTCAACGGCGGCCTGGACGCCCTGGTGCGGCATTTTGGTGGTGCCGTGGCTGAGCCATCGCCCCTTCCATCGGCGCCGCCGGCCCGGATTTCCCTGGATAAACGGGTGGAAAAGGAAGCGCCACACCTAGTGAACCTGGTCAAGCAGGCGGCGGTGTGTTTGGAAAAGGTCGGCCTGTCGGCGCATAGGGCCAAGGTCTGTCTGTGCCTCGATATTTCCGGCTCCATGGGCGAGCTCTACCGCAAGGGGCTGGTGCAATCCTTTGCCGAGCGCATCCTGGCCCTGGGCTGCCGGTTCGACGACGATGGTGAAATTGACGTCTTCCTGTTCGGCGAAAAAGTGCATCAGCCGCCCCCTCTGGGCCTGGGCAATTGTCGGGGCTATATCGACGATGTACTGCACCAGTACCCCCTGGAAGGCGACACCCGCTACGGCCGGGCCATGGAAGCCATCCGCAAGTTCTATTTTCCCGATACGGCCGGCGGCGAGCGCAAGTATCCATTCAAGTCTGACTTGCCTGTGTACGTCATGTTCGTCACCGATGGCTCCACCAACGACAAGTCGGTGACCGAAAAGCAGTTGCGCTGGTCCAGCCATGAGCCGATCTTCTGGCAGTTCATGGGCATCGGCAAGGGCCGGAAATCCAAGAGCAAGAAGTTGTTTTCCTTTGCCGACTCCGATTTTCCCTTTCTGGAAAGCCTGGACGAGCTGTCCGGCCGACTGGTGGATAACGCCAATTTCTTTGCCGTCTCATCGCCCGACGAGCACCCGGATTCCGGCCTTTACGATCTGCTCATGACCGAGTACCCGGGCTGGATCGGCCTCGCGCGCAAGAACGGTCTCCTGCCCTGATTCGCCCGCTATTTCACTTTTCATCAGGATAAAAGCGTTATGCCAGTGTTCACGATCACCGGGGACGTCGATCCCTTCCTGCATGTATCCCTCGAACGGGGCGAGAAAATCTACTGCGAATCCGACGCCATGGTGATGATGGAGTCCAATCTGGAGTTGCGCGGCCGCATGACCGGCGGTCTGGGGAGTGCCCTGATGCGCCGTTTCGCCAATGGCGAGTCGTTTTTCCAGCAGCACATGGAGGCGGTACGGGGCAGCGGCGATTGCCTGCTGTCCCCCAACCTGCCCGGCGCCATGGAAGTAGTGGATGTGGGCGCGCGCCAGTACCTGTTGAACGACGGCGCCTTCGTCTGTGCCACCTCGGGCACGGAAATGAAGGTGCGCACCCAGAACCTGGGCAATGCCCTGTTCGCCCAGTCCGGCGGCTTTTTCGTCATGGAAACCTCGGGCACAGGCCAGGTGGTGGTGTCCGGTTTCGGCTCCATGTTCCAGCTTGACGTGCTGCCGGGCAAGGATGTGATCATCGACAATTCCCATGTCGTCTGCTGGGACAACTGCCTGAAATATGAAATCTCGGTCACCACCGGCGGCGGCAACAGTGGCGGTGGTTTGGGGGGCATGCTCGGCAATCTCGTCAATAGCGTTACCAGCGGCGAAGGCATCGTGCTGCGCTTCAGCGGCCAGGGCAAGGTGTATATCTGTTCGCGCAACCGGGATAATTTCCTCGAATGGGTGCGCAAGGGCAAGAGCAGTTGAGGCACCGCCACGCCTCTCGATCGTAGCGATGGCCCGCCCGGGCCTCCGGCCCAAAGCCATTTCCCACTGGTTCTTCCCTGATAGAGAGATGTTCGTGCGTCGTATCTGGTTCAACAAGACTTTTTCCTCGGTCTACTCCGCCTTGCTCCTGATCCGCGAGGCCGATGAGGAGGGTGACTACCGCCTCATCTGCACCAGCACGAATCCCCACGCCCCGGTCTTCCTGGTGGCAGACGAGCACGCGGTGGAGCCGGCCGGACTTAAGGGCGAGGCTTATCTCGACTGGTGCCTGGAATTCTGCCGACACCAGGACATTCATATTTTTGTTCCGGGCAAGGAAGCGAGTCTGGTTAGCGCCGCCGCCGACCGTTTTGCCGCCCAGGGCACCCGGGTGCTGATGGCCGCCAGCCAGGAAGTGCTGCATCTACTGCACGACAAGGCAGCATTTTACGAAGCGGTGGCCGATGATGCGGTGCCGCCCGCAGCCTTCCGCCGCTTTACCAACCTGGATGAGTTCGATGCCGCCTGGGCAGCGCTGAAGCCGGATCACCGCAAACTGTGCGTCAAGCCATCCACCTCGGTCTATGGCCTGGGCTTTAGTGTCGTCGACGAAAAGCGCAGCAGCGCCCAATTGCTGCTTGAAGGCGTCGAATACCACATCGGCCTGACCGACCTGCGCCGGGGCCTGGGAGAACTGGGTTCGGTGCGATCCATGCTGCTCATGGAGTACCTGGATGGCCATGAATACAGCGTCGATTGTGTTGCCGACCAGGGCCGCCTGGTGTGTGCCATCCAGCGCAAGAAACCGTTGCTGGCGGGCAGGGGCCAGATCATCGACGATTTGCCGGTCATTCATGGGGCAAGTTTGCGACTGGTGGAGCGCTTCGGCCTGAACGGCTTCATCAATGTCCAGTTCCGCGAAGGCCAGAACGGCCTGCGGCTGCTGGAAATCAATCCTCGCATGTCCGGCGGCATCGCCATGGCCTGTCTGGCCGGGCCGAATCTGCCCTGGCTTGCCATCCGGGGTTTTGACCTGGGTTTCGACGGCCTGCGGGTGCCGCCGATCAGGGCCGGCCTGCGGGTCGGCGAAATGCCCCGCGCCCTGGAGTGGGCATGAGCGCCCTGTCGCCCTACCTCCTGGCCGGCACCATAAACCCGCCAGCCGGGATGGATCATTCCTACAGGCAGCAGTTGAGCCTGCCTACCGGCGAGCTTGATATACGCGCCTGGCCGGAGACATTCGAAGTGGAGGCCCTCATCGGCGTTGCCGCCCGGGCCAACGCCCGGCGTGGCTTCCTTTTCCTCAGCCGGGTGCTTGGCAAGCACTGGCCCGCCACGCCCTCGGCCATGGAGGGCATCCACCGCTACCTGGCCAGCCATGTGCCGGCCGATTTGCCCGGTCCTGTGGTGTTCATCGCCATGGCCGAAACCGCCATCGGCCTGGGTCAGGGCGTGTTTGAGGCGTTTCTCGAGCAGCGCCCCGGCGTGGAGGCCCTGTTTCTCCATTCCACCCGCTACCGGGTCGGCGATGGGCCCCTGATCGAATTCGAAGAAAGCCACAGCCACGCGCCGCGCCAGTTCCTGCACCTGCCTGCGGACCCGCTGCTGCGAGAACGTTTCCTGTCCGCCCGCAGCCTGGTGCTGGTAGACGACGAAGCCAGTACCGGCAATACCTTCAAGAACCTGTGCGCTGCCTGCCGCCAGTGGAATCCGGCCCTGGAGCGGGTACATCTCGCCACCATCACCGATTTCATGGGAGACGGGGTGCGCGCTGGCCTTGTCGGGCGCTTCGGTTTGACGGTGAGTGTGAGCGCAGCGCTGCGCGGCGAATTCAGCTTCACGCCGGCTCACGATTTCCTCGGCCAGTTCAAAAATCAGGCACCGGCCCAGGCCTTCGACCCGGTGGCGGATCGGGGTGCCCGCCAGGATTTCGGCCGGGTCGGGCTGGGCAGGAAGCTCTCCGTGCCGGCGGACCTGGTGGCGCGCCTGCTGGGTGAAATCGGACCGGAGGAAGACACCCTGGTGCTGGGGACGGGCGAATTCATGCACCCGGCTTTTCTTTTGGCCTGGGCGTTGGAGAGGGGGGGGCGAAGCGTGTTTGTACAGTCGAGTACTCGCTCGCCCATCCTGAAATGGGGCGCAGTGGGAAATGTCCTGTGTTTCCCAGACAATTACGGCGAAGGTTTGAACAATTACCTCTATAACGTCAGCGCTGGCCAGTATCGGCATGTGCTGATATGCCACGAAACGCCGGCCAATGGGGCGCTTCACCAATTTGCCGGACTGACTGCCGGCCGGCTATTCCATTTCAGGTCTGAAAACGATGTTGAAGAAATTCCTATTCGTGGATCTTGATGATTCCCTGTTCCAGACCCCGGGTAAATGCTCGCCTGGGGAGGAATTGCAGCCCGCCGCCTATCTCAAGGACGGCTCGGCCTGCTCCTACACCACGCGCCGCCAGCGCACCCTGATCGACTTCGCCGGACGGGAAATGACCCTGATTCCGGCCACGGCCCGCAATCACAATGCCTTTTCCCGGGTGACACTACCCTTTACCAGCCATGCCATCCTGGATTACGGCGGTGTGGTGCTGGCCCCTGACGGCAGTCTCGACCCACTCTGGCATGAAACCATGGAACGGGACATGGCCCTGGCCTTGCCCGGCCTCGAAGACATCCTGGCACGCATCGACGCCTATGCCCAGGCACGGGGCTTCGCCGGTCGCAGCCGTCTGATCGAGGATTTCGGCCTGCCTTTCTACGTGGTCATCAAGGATGGCGATTGGCAAAATGGCAGCCTGGCGCAGATCGAAGCGCAATGCGTCGCTCCCTGGATCGCGGCTGCCGGCGTCGATTTCTTTATCCACCGCAACGGCAACAACCTGGCGGTGCTGCCCAAGTCGCTCAACAAGGACCGGGCCGTGGCCTACCTGTGCGAGCGGCTCAGGGCAATACACGGTGAAATCCTGACTTTCGGTTTGGGTGACTCCATATCCGACGCCCGCTTCATGGCCGCCTGCGATTACGCCATCATTCCCCGCAGCACTCAGTTGGCGGCGCGGACGCTGGAGGGCTTATGAGCTTCTGCGGCAGCTACCGGCACGGGGACGTGGAATTTCTGCTCAAGCCCATACAGGTGGAGCCCATCCGGGACGTGCTGGAAAAAGAGCGCCTCATCCAGTCCGGTGCCCGCCATTACAGCGAGATGCTATCGCCGGAATCCCTGCCGTCTGATCGCTATCTGGCACTGTTCGAGGCAGCCTATGACGCCAACCGGGATCGCATGGCACGGGATTGCCTGGTCCTGGCGGCCCTGATTGCCCGACGGCGGCCCCAGGGCATCACGCTGGTGTCCCTGGCGCGGGCCGGAACACCGCTGGGCGTCATCCTTAAACACCTGCTGGAACGGGTGATCGAACGGAGCGCCAGCCACTATTCGGTATCCATCATCCGGGACCGGGGCATCGATGAAGTGGCCCTGGCCTACATCCTGGAACGGGGGCACGAGCCCGAATCCATCGTCTTCCTGGACGGCTGGACCGGCAAGGGCGTGATTTCCCGTGAACTGGAACAGGCCGTGGCCGGCTACAATCGCCGCCACCGTGTGAACCTGGATGGCGGGCTCTACGTGCTTTCCGATCTCGCCGGCTCTGCCGCCTGTGCCGCCTCCACCGAGGACTATCTGATCCCGTCCAGCATCCTTAACGCCACCGTGTCCGGGCTGGTCAGTCGCTCCGTGCTCAACGAGGCCATCGGCCCCGGCGACTTTCACGGCTGCGTCTATTACAGTGAGTTCGCCGGCCAGGACCGCTCCCGCGCCTTCGCCGACGGCATAGTCGAAGCCGGCGTGGAGCTGGCAATGCGTCACGGCCTGCCGCAAGCGTTGCCGGTAGATGTGGCCCGGGTCGGTGCCGAATCCCGCGCGTTCATGCTTGCGGCCATGGCCCTTCATGAAATCACTGATGCCAATCTCATCAAGCCGGGCATAGGTGAGGCCACCCGGGTGCTGCTCAGGCGTTCGCCGCAGCGCCTTATCCTGCGGGATCCAGGCAGCCCGGACGTGGCCCACCTCGTGGTGCTCGCCGGGGAAAAGAATGTGCCAATCACCGTAGACCCGTCCTTGCCTTACCAGGCGGTGTCCCTCATCAGGAGTGGTCAGGATGGCTAAGCCGCAAAACCTGGGCGCCTCGCTCTACGTGCCCACGACCCACCCGGATCTGTCGGCAATTGCCAATGGCGACAAGCTGGGCCATCTGCGCTCGGTGATCTTCTGCACCGAGGACGCCGTTTCCCTGCATGAATTGACCTTCGCCCTGGCCAATCTGGCCCACACCCTGGCGGGCATGGATCGGGATCGACCGGTGCTGCGTTTTGTCCGTGTACGCAATCCCCATGTGCTGGCCCTGGTGCTGGCCATGCCGGGAGTGGAACATTTAACCGGCTTTGTCCTGCCCAAGTGCACCCGTGCCAATTTTTCCGCGTATTTTGAATTGCTACAGGGTACCCGGCACCTCATCATGCCGACCTTGGAGACGGTAGAGGTGTTCGATGACCTGGAAATGCAGCGCTTCCGCCAACTGCTGCAAACGCCGGGTATCCGGGAACGCATTCTGGCTCTGCGCATAGGCGGAAACGACTTGTTAGCCCTGCTGGGCATACGTCGGCCGCGAAATGTCACCCTCTACCGCACACCGCTCGGCCCGGTTATTTCCCGCCTGGTCGTCACCTTCCGGCCCTACGGCTTTTTGCTCACAGCGCCGGTGTTCGAGCACCTGGACGCTCCCGGCCTGCTGGACATGGAAATGGCTGAAGATCTGGCCCACGGCATGGTAGGCAAGACGGCGATCCACCCGGACCAAGTGCCGTTGATCGAGCGCCACTACCGGGTGAAAACCAGCGACGTGGAAATGGCGCGATGCATCATGGACACCCAGAGCCCCGCCGTATTTAAGATGCACGGCTCCATGTGCGAAGTGGCCACCCACCGGGATTGGGCACAAAGTGTTGTGGAGCAGGCCCGGATGTTCGGGTTTGGGCACTAACAGGATACGGGACTTAGATGCGCGTGGGCGGGATGCGGCGGGGCTGAATCTTCAATCCCGGCTCCTGCATCCTGAACCAATAACCATAGCAGGGAGATGCAAGAAATGACGCAACCATTCAGCAAGGGCCAGAAAGGCAAGCTGACGGACATGGGGCTTAACGGCCTATTTACCGTGACGGTGGAGGTTTCCGGGCCGGGGCTGTCCGTGGATCTGGCGTGTTTCGGCCTGGACGCGGACGGCAAGTTGTCGGACGACCGTTACATGGTGTTCTTTAACCAGACATCCAGCCCCGGTGGCGCGGTCGGCATGACGTCCTCGGGAAGCCGCTCGGTGTTTCAAATCGACTTGTCCCGTTTGCAGGAGACTATACACAAGCTGGTATTCACCGCCGCCATCGACGGGCAGGGCACGATGAAAGCCCTGGCGCCCAGTTTCATCGCCCTGGGTGACGCCGTGCGCTTTTCTTTCTCCGGATGGGACTTTCAGGAGGAAAAAGCGGTCATCGTCGGCGAACTCTATCGCCGCGACGGGGTGTGGCGTTTCGGCGCCGTCGGCCAGGGTTTCAGCGGGGGCCTGTCGGCGCTGCTTAAACACTTTGGCGGTTCGGAGGCGGATGCGCCGATGTCTGCCCCTGCCCCCGCTCCTGCCCCGCTGGCGCCCGCGCCCGAACCGAAGAAAGTCTCCCTCTCCAAGGTCACCCTCGAAAAGCGCGGCGACAAGGTTTCTCTGGAAAAGCGCGCCAGTGGCGGCTTTGGCCGTATCCGGGTCAATCTCAACTGGAACCAGAGCGTTGGGACGGCAGTGGCCTCGGCACCCAAGACTGGTTTTCTTAACCGAATGTTCGGCAAGGGGGACGCCAAGCCGGCGGGCATCGACCTGGACCTGGGCTGCTTGTTCGAATTGGCCGATGGCCAGCGCGGCGGGGTGCAGGCCCTGGGCGATGCCTTCGGCGATTTCGACCGGCCCCCCTATATCCACCTGGATGCTGACGACCGCACCGGCAGTGTTTCCGGTGGCGAGAACCTGTTCATCAACGGGGCTAAATTCGACCAGATAAAACGTGTGCTGGTGTTCGCCTTTATATACGATGGCGTGGCCAACTGGGCCGCCACCGATGGCGTGGTGACGATTGAAGCGCCGGGCCAGGCTCCCATTGAAGTCCGCCTGGACAACGGCGAGGACCAGACCATGTGTGCCATCGCCCTGATCGAACATCGAGGCGGGGAATTGCAGGTGACCAAGCTGGCGGAGTATTTCAACCAGGATGGCAAGGCCACTGCCCATGAGATGCTCGACCGTCGCTTTGGCTTCAACCTCAGATGGGAGGAAGGCCGCAAGGATTGAGGAAAATCGTGAGGAGTAAGGAACATCGTAGGCCGGGCTTAAGTAATGTCGCGTAACTTGCCTTCATTAAGCTGCCGACGCAGGCCCTCATCCCCGGCCCTTCCCCCG
>CAISDD010000320.1 GCA_903883985.1 uncultured Pseudomonadota bacterium
ACAGGGCCGGGTCCGGTTACACAACGGGGTGTGACCACCAAACGTTCATCGACCTCAAGTCCGCCTGCTTCCACTCCCTACATGAGGGCAGTGCGCTGGCTTTCATCATCGGGGGCGAACTTTAGGATCATGACTGGTTACCAGGCTATCCAATAAAATCGAACCAGCGCTTTAAGCGTAAGGGCATACGCGCGCGCGAATCTAAGTGAATCTAAGCGCGAGGCTAAGGAAGACCTGATTCAGCAAGGTAGGGCGGGAAAGCGCTATTTCGCGCCTTCCGCCGGCAAGAGGACGCCAGCTCATCCGCCCTGCGTGCGCTGCGGGAGCCGGCTTGCCGGCGAATGGATACGTCGCCGGCGTGCCACCGTTGAATCGCGGGCAAGCCCGCTCATACGGTGGGCGCGCAGGTTCACGCTAAGGGTGAGCGTGATCGACGACACATACCGTTCAGCAGTCCCGAAGTCCAACCCTTGAAATCGAGCCGTCTGTGCGTGACCTGGTCAGGTTCGCGTCGATGACAGGAGCCGCGCGCCGCCTCTGGCTGTAGTGGCCTGCCAGAAGAAGGTTCCTGGTAAAAATTGACAGGTATCAAAGCGAATGCTCGGCGTTGTGGACACGAGGCTCCCTTTTGCCTGAATCTGCGTGTCCGCGGCAATTTCCAGCCGTCATTACCCATCAAGGTTGCCCGAACGAATCGTGCGCCTTGCCCAATCGCGACAATGGAGGAGACACCATGCGCAGAAAATACACCCTGGCCCTGCTAGCCTGCCTGGGCCTGAGCACATTACCCGCTCTGGCCGATGACTCGACAGAAGCCCTCGCCCGCACCTGCAACAATTGCCACGGCGTCAACGGCGTCAGCGCAGGCGGGGCCATGCCCAGCCTGGGCGGCCAGTCCGAGACCTACCTCAAGCACATCATGATGGAATGGAAGACCGGGGAACGCGCCGCTGCCAGCATGAACCGCCTGATCAAGGGTTATAGCGATGAGCAGATCGCCAGTCTGGCGAAATACTTCGCGGCCAAGCCCTGGGTACCCATTGCCCAGAAGGCCAGCGCCGACGTGATGGCACGCGGTAAGGATGTCACCGACAAATGTGAAACCTGCCACGGAGCTACCGGCGGCCAACCGGACGACGAAACGACCCCTCGCCTCAACGGCCAGTCTGCGTTGTTCTTGCACCTGGAACTCGACAAATACCGTGACGAAGCCTTCCTGATGACGCACAAGAAAATGATCAAGAGCGCCCGCAAGATGGATGAGAAAGATGTAGGCATCGCCGCGAAGTTCTACGGCAACCAGAGCAAGTAAGGGGAACGCACCATGAGCCAAATCAATCGCCGCGACTTCATCAAGGCCATCGCCGCCGCTTCCAGCGCCTCCGTCCTAACCATTCCCAGCGCCCACGCCGGCCAGACCAAGGGTCGTGTCGTCGTTGTCGGTGGCGGCTACGGTGGAGCCACCGCAGCCAAATACCTGCGCATGATGGATGGCGGCATCGACGTCACCCTGATCGAAGCCAACTCCACCTACACCTCCTGCCCGCTCTCCAACGAAGTCATCTCCGGCGAGCGCGACATCAAGACACTAGAAGTCGGCTACAGCGGCCTCAAGAAACACGGCGTAAAGGTCGTGCATGACTGGGTCACCGGCGTCGATACCGCCAAGAAAGTGGTCAGCACCAAGGGTGGCCAGACCTATGCCTACGACGCCCTGATCCTCTCCCCTGGTGTCGAATTCAACTACGCCGCAGTCGAAGGCTATACGGAAGAGCTGGCCAACACCAGCCTGCCGCACGCCTGGAAAGCCGGCGCGCAGACCTTGATGCTGAAGAAGCAGCTCGAAGCCATGCCTGACGGCGGGAAATTCATCATCGCCGTCCCGCCCGGCCCCTTCCGCTGCCCCCCCGGCCCTTACGAACGCGCGGCCCAGGTCGCTCTCTACTGCAAGACGCACGGAAAGGCCAAGTCCAAGATCCTGATCCTGGACTCCAACGACTCCTTCTCCAAGAAGGCATTGTTCGAGCAAGCCTGGAAGGCGCTCTATGATGGCATGATCGAATGGGTGCCAGGCGCCTCCGACGGCAAGGTGATCAAGGTCGATGCCAAGACCAAGACCTGCTTCACCAACTTTGGTGATCATAAGGGCGATGTCGTCAACATCATCCCGCCGCACCACGCCGGCAAGATCGCGCGGGATATGGGCCTGGCCACGTTCAAGACCCACTGGTGCGAGGTGAAACCTGAGAGCATGGAGGCCAAGGCCCAGAAGGATATTTATGTGATCGGCGACTCCTGCATTGGCGGCGATCTGGCCGGCAACTTCGGCTTCCCGAAATCCGCTCACATGGCCATGACTCAAGCCAAGGTGGCCGCGGGCGCCATCATCGCCAAGATCAACAACCTGCCGCTGCCGGTGCCCTTCTACGTCAATACCTGCTACAGCGTGGTTGCGCCCGATTGGGGTTTCTCGGTGGTGCATGTCTACCGTGTCGAGAACAACACCTGGGTCTACGTCAAGGAGGCCAGCGGCATCTCCCCGGTCACCATGCCGGACAAGTCGCCGGTGCCCAGGCTCTACCGCAAGGTCGAGGCCGAGTACGCCGATGGCTGGCTGCGCAACGTCCTGGCTGACGCGTACTCCTGATCTCGCATCCATCGGGCTTGTCCAGTAGGATAAGCCCGATTGCGAGCACCCACTGCCGGCACATCGCTGCCGGCTGCTGGGTGATTTTGCGTCGTTGAAATGAATGATCACTGCGAGTTGACCGTGCTACCGACTTTTTCGGAATTGATGCAGAACTCGATAGACGGTATTTTCAGCATAGGCGTCGGACAGACGGTCGTGACCTGGAATCGCGCCTGCGAAAGCATCACCGGTATTCCGGCCTCCAAGGCGCTAGGTAGTCACTGCCACGATGTGCTGAAGGGGCAGGATACCAACGGGCGGCCCCTGTGCAAGTTTGACTGTCCTTTGAGTTCATTGGTCAACGGCGGGCCACCGCCCTCCACGCTGCCGATGCGCATCACCCATCAGGACGGCAAGAGAATACAACTGTGCGTGGGCACGATGCTGATGCCCTCGCAAACCCGGAACGAGTGGGCCGTGGTGCATGTGATGCGTCGCAGTCGCGGCACCGAGGCGGCCGATTTCTTTGCCTGTAGTAGTCAGTCTAGCCCTGATGCTTGCCCCTCTAAACCTGCGCAGCACAACGCTGCGTTGTTGACCAATCGCGAACGCGATGTCCTGGCCCTGCTGGCCGAGGGAAGCCGCGCCGAGGCGATTTCCGTCATGCTTCATATCAGCGCCAGTACCGTGCGCAACCACATCCAGCGCCTGATGGCCAAACTGGGCGTTCACTCCCGGCATGAGGCCGTGGCTTTTGCCCACCGCCACAACATGGCGGAAAGTTCTCACTGAATCACCGCTCATTCGCGCGGCCTGCTTCATCTCGGACTTATACTCGCCGACAAGGCGCTGGCCGACGCAGCTTCGTAGAGCCTTCACGCCAGCCAGTCCGCGCACTGGACTCCATGCAATGAACGTAGGAGATTCATGATGAAACACTTGCTCGTAGTGACCGCGATGCTACTGTTTGGCGTTGGCCAGGCCCTGGCTGAACCCGCCGCCGGAACGATCTTGAAGGAGCCCAAGACAGGGATGGAGTTTGTATGGGTGCAAAGCGGCTGCTTCAACATGGGCTCCAAGGACGGCGAGACATTCGAGAAACCGGTTCATCCCGTTTGCGTGAAGGGCTTCTGGATGGGTAAATACGAGGTCACCCAGGAGCAGTATCAGCACATCATGGGTGTGAATCCGAGTGATTCCAAAGGGCAGGCAAACCCGGCCGATCAGGTTTCCTGGGACGACGCCGTGACCTTCACCTTGGGTATGAGCACGATGCTCAGCGTACCCGTTCGACTGCCTTCGGAAGCGGAATGGGAGTACGCCTGTCGTTCCGGTGGCCAGCACACGATCTATTGTGGCGATGGCGATCCGGCGACGCTGGCCTGGACCGGCAGCAACACCGGCAATTCAACCAGCCCGGTCGGCAAACTGCGTCCCAATGACTGGGGCTTGTACGACATGAGCGGGAATGTCTGGGAATGGGTCATCGATTGCTGGAACCCGAACTATCTCGGCGCTCCCATTGATGGAAAACCCTGGCTGAAGGGGAACTGTGAGCGCCGTGTCGCAAGAGGCGGCGCCTGGGACGTCAATGGTTATCACCTGGTTCGTGCAGCCAAACGCGGGCGCGGCGATCATCGTTATCGTCTGAACGTGGTCGGCTTCCGCGTCGCCATCGGCGTGCAGTAATGCCTCGCGGCTTGTAGGCGCCGGCGTGTCCCGTGGGCACCCCTTCGCGGCTTGCGTGTTGGCGATGTTGCTGCCTCAGGTCGCCCACTGCGCCCACCCAATGCTGAGCGAGGACGCCGGCACGCAAGGCGCGGGAAATGCAGAACTCGAGCTCGGCTACAGTTGGGCTCGTGAAGACGGCAATCTTTCCCGCTTGTTTCAGCCGCAGTTCTCGTATGGTTATACCCAGGCCGTGGACTTGATCGTGCAGCCGTCCTGGCTGGTGAACACCGGCGCGAGCGGCGGCCATGGTTTTGGCGATACCAATCTCGATGCGAAATGGCGCTACCACACGGCCGTGCCCTGGTCCTGGGCTGTGCGCGCGGGCCTAGAGGTAGCCACATCAGAACACGGACAGGGATTGCCCAGCAGCAAGGTATCGCCACACGCGGCATTGGTTGCCACGATCGAGGCGGCGCCTTTCATCCTGGATGTCAACCTGGGCTATGCGTATGTTCCTGACTACCCCGGAGTACGCAGCAATCTTTACCACGTCTCGGGCGCTTCGATGTTGGCCGTCCATGAAAAGCTCAACCTGACGCTCGACGTCGCGCTGGACTCGAGTCCTGATCCTGCGAAAAATCGCACACCCGCAACCCTGCTAGCCGGCGTCATCTATACGGTGGTGTCGGGTCTGGATGTGGACGCAGGCTACCTGACCGGCCTCAATTCTTCAGCCCGCGCGAAGCAATGGTTGTTTGGCATCACGTATCGCTGGGCGCCATAAATTGGTTTTCCGTCATGACTCGGCCTCGGATTTTCGTCGCAAGGCCATGCACTGGCTCCTGTGGCCGGGTTGCTGATATTCCCGGTTCGGCGTTGAATTCCTCAATTCGCCAGGGGTGTACCGCTACATCCCGTATCCTGGGTAAACAGTGCGCTGCCGGCTCCAGTCCGATAGCACACGACGCTTTCCTCCGGTAATGTTCAAGTTGTGAACATGCACCCATGGCCTACATGAAAATTGCTACCTGGAACGTCAACTCCCTGAAAGTTCGTCTGCCGCACTTGCTGGACTGGCTTGCCGCGACACGGATTGATGTGGTCTGCCTGCAGGAAACCAAGCAGGATGACACCAAGTTTCCCAGGGAGGAGATCGAAGCCGCCGGCTACCGGGTTGCCTTCTCCGGGCAGAAGACCTACAACGGCGTCGCCATCGTCAGTCGCACGCCACTGTCCGATGTTCAGGCCGGCATTCCCGGCTTCGAGGATGAACAGCGGCGGGTGCTGGCGGCCACGGTGGGGGGCATGCGCGTGGTCTGCGTCTATATTCCCAACGGCCAGAGCCTGGATTCCGACAAATACCGCTACAAGTTGCGCTGGCTCAAGGCCCTGAACGCCTGGCTGCGGGAAGAGCTTATGCGCTACCCGGCCCTGGTCCTGCTGGGCGACTACAACATCGCGCCGGAGGACCGCGACGTGTACGACCCAGCTGCCTGGGTGGGCAGTGTCCTGGTGTCCGAAGCGGAGCGCGAGCAATTTCGGGCGCTCCTGGACATGGGACTGAGAGACTCCTTCCGCCTGTTCGAGCAACCGGAAAAAAGTTTCACCTGGTGGGATTACCGCGCAGCCGGTTTTCGTCGCGACCTGGGACTACGCATCGACCACATCCTGCTGTCGCCGCAACTGGCAAATCGTTGCGTGGCGGTGGACATCGACCGCGGCCCGCGCAAGCTGGAACGCCCATCGGACCACACCCCCGTGGTGGCGACCCTCACGGCGCCGTGACCGATGCCGGCCGACCCCGTTCAAGCAAGCCGCGGCAGGCCAGGAACGGCTACTTCGCCTTGCTCGCTCGGAATACGCGGTAGCCTAGTTCTGTCAGGACCGCATCCAGCGGGACGTCCCAGGGGTCGGACGGCAGGCGTGGCAGTTCCTGCATGGCATAGGCCACGCCGACCACCCAGGGTCGTCTCCAGCGGTGAACGCGCTTCAGGTAAGCCAGGCTGGCGTCGTAGTAGCCGCCGCCCATCCCCAAGCGACAGCCGAACGCATCGAAGCCCAGCACAGGCATGAACAGCACGTCCAGGGCTCGCGCGCGCAGGTGTGGTGCCAGGGGATGTCGGTATTCCGGGATTCCGTAACGGTTCAGCACCCAGGCAGGACGCTCGCCCACCAGCGAGAACCACATGCGCTTGCGGTCCTGGCCTGGCACGATGGGCAGGAAACAGTACGCCCGCATGGCACGGGCCCGTTTCAGCAGGGGCAGGACGTCGATCTCGCCGTTTGCCGGGATATAGAGGCCGATACGACGTCCCTTTGCCAGGAGGTGCCCACGCAGAGCCAGTCCGACCAGTTTGTCGCCTGCGGCTTGCCGCTGCGCAGGTTTGACCTGCTTGCGGCGTGCTCGCAACTCCCGCCTCAGCGCGGCCTTGTCCAAGGGGTCAGGGAATATGGTGTGTAGGGTCTCCCCGCTTGCGCCGTCCAGCTTGCTTTCCTGAACCCAGGGGTCCTAGGGTGGCCGCAGCGCATCCGCTTCAGGCACCTGGGCTGGCCAGGTGCACAACGGCGGACAGGATCGCCGCAGCCGTCGCTTACGCTTATCGGTTCAAAGAATACGCAAGCTTCGCGAACGCAGCAGGGAGATTGAGGTGCGGCCCGATGCAATGGTCCGCTCAGAAGAGATTATCTTGCGGCGCCAGCGCCTGATCAAGTAGTTCCGCCATGCGTTCGATACGCGCGCAGTGCAGGGGTTCCTCGGGATCGATCGGCTTCGCCGCGAGGTAATCATGGGTGATGTTGAGCGCGGCCATGATGGCGATGCGTTCGAGTCCGATCACCTTGCCCTGGTCGCGGATCTCGCGCATCTTGTGGTCGAGGTAGTTGACCGCATGCAGCAGACTTTCCCGTTCATCTTCCGGACAGGCGACACGGAATTCCCGTCCCATGATGGCGACGTCGAGACTGACATTAGGCAGGGCAGCCATCCTAATCCGGGAGCTTGTTGATCAGCGCTTCCAGGCGGCTGCGGGCTTCGCCCTGGCGCTCGGTTAGCTGCTTGTTGGAATTTTCCAGAACGACCACCTGTTGGCGTAGTTGAATGTTCTCGGCACGCGTGTC
>CAISDD010000321.1 GCA_903883985.1 uncultured Pseudomonadota bacterium
ACAGGGCCGGGTCCGGTTACACAACGGGGTGTGACCACCAAACGTTCATCGACCTCAAGTCCGCCTGCTTCCACTCCCTACATGAGGGCAGTGCGCTGGCTTTCATCATCGGGGGCGAACTTTAGGATCATGACTGGTTACACCGGTACGCAGTAACTGCCTGTCAGTCGAACAGGGAGATGCCGCCTTCCGTCTGCAGAAACTGCGCGACGGACTCTACACCGCTACGCTTGGCAACCTGAAGCCCGGCGAGGAAGTGGTGATCCGCCTGCGCTATGGGGAAACCCTGCGCTGGCAGGCGGGGCGCCTTCGCTATCGGCTGCCCACGGTCATCGCCCCTCGCTATGGCGAGCCCACCGGCATGCAGCCCTGGCAGAAACCGGTAACCGACTTGAATGCGGAATATCCTTTTGCCCTGCGCATCCAGGTGCTGGGCGATCATGCCCAGGCCGGTTTTGAGTGTGCCACTCACCGCATCGCCTTCGCCGCCGCTGAAGGCACTACGACCGTGACCCTACAGGGCGCTGCTTGGCTGGATCGCGACTTCGTCCTCGAAATCAATACCGGCGAAATCCGTTCGCTGGGTGCGACAGCCGAGGCACTGGATACCCGGGTGGCGCTAGTCAACCTGCTGCTGCCGTCCATCCACGCCGAACAGGCCTCGGGACGCGATTACGTCATCCTGCTCGACTGCTCCGGCTCCATGGCCGGGGATAGTATCGCCCACGCCAAGCGGGGCGTTGCCCTGGCGCTGAACAGCCTCAGTCCCGCGGACCGCTTCGCCGTGATCGGCTTCGGTAGCCACACCCTGGCCTTCGATCCGTCGTTGCAACCCGGCAACCGCAAGAGTCTGAAACTCGCGGAAGAATTCGTCGACCAATTGCCCAATCTGGGTGGAACCGAGATGGGACTAGCCCTGGAGTTGGCGATGTCCTACGGCTTGCCGCTGGACATCCTGCTGCTCACCGATGGGGAATGCTGGAGTCTGGGCGACGCAGCAATGAGAACCAAGGCTGCGGGCACCCGCATCTTCAGCGTCGGTATCGGTAGCGCCGTGGCCGAGGACACGGTACGCATGTTGGCGGACGAGACCTGCGGCGCTTGCGAACTGCTCACCCCCCAACGAGGACATGGCCACGGGTATCGCCGCGCACTTTGGACGCATGCGCCAGCCGCGCATCCTAGGCACGGAATTCGTCTGGGGGCAGGCGCTCGCCTGGACAGTGGAGAGTAAACAAGCTCGCTTCGCCGGCGATTCCTGTCTGATCTGGGCAGAATTGACCGAGACGGTCAGTGAGGTGAAGGCTTTGCCGGCTTCATCCACCTTGGTCCAGTCGATTCGGCGGGCGTTTGATGCGCTGGATCCGGCTATCTGGCAGGCGGAAGTCGCGGTGATGGCAAGCGCCCAGGATGTCCCGTGATTCCCGCGAGTAAGTGAAGAGCCCGCAGAATATAAATAATCCGGCGGCATCTTGCCTGCGTTATCCGCCGGATGCCAAACACCCAGCGGAAGGCGAAAAAAACCGCTCCCGCACCACCCGCTGCGCGGTAGACGCCTGCGGCTGAGGCAGGCTGTGGGTGGGGCGGAAACACCAGGCTATCCATACCCGGCCAGCGCGGCCTGAACCCAGGCATAAGCGATGCGCTCCTGCTCCAGGCGCAGCGCCGACGCGATCCGGTCCTGGCGCAAATCGTCATACAAACGGGCTTCATCAGGATGAAGCCGGCTCAATTCCCGCAGGGTCGGCGTGTCTTCCCGTCCCCATAGCGGCTTATGGGCCATCAGAGTGGTCCGGTCCATCAACAAGGAGCGGGCCTGCGGAAATCGGCCGCGCAACTGGTCGAGTATGGCGAAGCCGTGGGTGTCGATGTCTCCCCAGTAGAATATCTCCCGCTGCTGCAGCCAGTGGGCCTCGGCCAATGCGTCAAAGCCATAGCCGGCGCCGAAGATCACCAGTCTGTGGGGGGGCAGCGGGAAGGCCAGGAAATTGATTTCGTTTTCGGTGATGAACACTTGTGCGGCAGGAAGCGACAAATGGGCGAATTCGTCGGCGGGCACGGTCAAGTCGGTGAGGCCATGCAAGCCGCCTTCGAGCAGGCGGAAGCGTATCAGTGCCGGTTTGGCACGGAAACCATAGCGCCGCTCGAAGCCCGCCACTCCTGGGGGCGCCGCTGTATCGATGGCGTGTGCCGGCAGTATCTGGTCCAGCAGTTCGGTGAGCAACCCGCGTTGTCGCTCGATGAATTTACTGTGTACACCGGCCACGTCGATCTGGCGCAGAAACACATCTGGACGCGGGTGCGCCGCGGTCCAGGCCAGCACGCCTAGCAGGCGTGGCCAATCCTCCCCGTGTTCCAGTACTCGCAAGGGGCGCCTGAGCAGCCAGTCGCGCAGAGGAGGGAAGGCCAGGGCAATGGTGTTGGCCAGTTCCTGGAAGCGGGCCGCCTCGCGCCGTTTGCCGATCAGGGCCAGGGCGTCTTTCTCCGTGTCGAGCCAGGCTGCCACAGCCACCTGGTTGCGGCCGAGTTGGCGATGGTTGATTTCCTGGAATTCGAGCCGGTAGCCGGGTTTGCCCTCCGTCTTGGCGCTATCGGATAGCTCGCGTATCCATTGCCGCGCATCGTCGAAGCGTGAAGCCAGGAGGGCTGCACTGGGGTGTTTCAGCGGTATCCTCTGCGGATACAGCGCCTCGCCGGTCAGTGACGCAGCCAGCAAGTGGCCACGTTCCCATTCCCGGAGCACGCGGGAGCGGAGGTCGGCAGGCGTGGTCCAGTTCACCTGTCCATTGACCGATAAGAGCGGCTTACCCACCGTGCGCCTCCTCGTGCCTTTCCTTCTCGGCCCGGTATTCGGCGATGCTGAGATTGCGCAGCAGGGATTCGCGCCCTTCCTCGTTGTGTACGAAGCCGACGCTGGCCACATAGGGTTCGATGATGTGGATTTTCTGCAAGGGCGTGACGATGAGCAGTTGCAGGTTCAGTCGCTTGAACAGTTCCAGGCCAAAGCGGGCGGATTCGTCGGAGCCGCGACCGAAGGCCTCGTCGATGACCACGAAGCGGAAGGTGCGGGAGCGAACCGCACCCCACTCAAGCCCGAATTGATAGGCCAGGCTGGCCGCCAGCACGGTGTAGGCCAGCTTCTCCTTCTGGCCGCCGGACTTGCCGCCCGAGTCGGTGTAGTGCTCATATTCCTTGTCATCCTCCCGCCAACGCTCGGCGGCCGCGAACACGTAGCCGTTGCGCACATCGGTGACCTTGCGGGTCCAGCGCCGGTCCAGGTCGGTCTGGCCCTCGCGGCCGCGGAAGCGTTCGATGATGGCCTTCACCTGAAGGAATTTCGCCTCGGAATACTGTGCGTCCTCGGAGCCGGTCAGTGCCCCCTCGGTACAGGCCCGCAGTTCGCTCTGGAAATCCCGAATCTCGGGGTCCGGGCTGGTCTGCGCTTCCAGTTCGATGTAGCGGCCGGGGTTGTAGTCGATCTGGCGTAGCGACTGGTTGATGCGTCCGATGCGCTCCTTGATGGTCTGTCGTTCGCGGGCGAGCTGGGACTGGAAATTGGCAACCTCGCGGATGGTGTTCTCGTTGAGCAGTTCCTTGAAGCGTGCCTCGAACTTGGGCAAATCGTCGGCCTGCAATTCATTCAACATCACACGGTATTCGTGGGCGGCTTCGAGGCTGACGTCAACTTCCTGGGTTTCCAGCGGATAGGCGAGGCTATAGGCGCGCATGGCGTCGATGATCTTGTCACGCAGCCGCTTGGTGCGCCCATCCTCGGCGTCTATTCTCGCTTGCAGCCAGTCGCGCATATCCCGTTCGCGGTTGTCGCAGGACTCCACGGTGAGGATATGTTCGCCCAACGCCTCGGCGCGCAGCGCATCCAGTTGAGGGAAACGCAGCTGCCGCGCGGCTGCCTCCAGGCTCGCCAGGCTGGCTTGGCAATCGACCAGCAGAACGCGGGCAAGGCGCTGTTTTTCTTCGTTGCGGGCCTGATCCTGATTGCGTTCGCGTAATTCCTGTTCGGTCTGGTCGAGCGCCGCTTCCAACGTGGTCAACTGGCCGGCCAGGGTGTGCAGCAGATCGGAGGCGGCTTCCAGCGTCCGCTGCTCCAATTCCAGATGGGCGATGTCCGCCACCAGGGGCTGCCAGTCCAGTTCCTGGTAATCGCGGAATTCACCGATACGCGCCAGATTGGTGATCTGCTCCGACACCCGTTTCAGTTCCGCCTGGGCCTCGGCGATGCGTGCCGCCGCGGCCTGCATGTTCTTTTCCAATGACTGGGCGCGTCTTTCCAGGGCGGCGATCTTGCCCTCGTTGCTCCAGCCCAGGACATAGCGGCTGCGGTCGTCCAGCCGATGGCGGTCGTCCTTCTCGTGACGTTCGCCGCCGGCCTTGACCTGGCCGGCACGGGTCACCGCCTGGCGCTCGCGGCGGAACTGGTCCAGGTTGTCGCAGCAGATGTAGTCGAAGCGCTTTGCCAGTTCCCGTTCGATCCACGCGTAGAAGGGCGAATCCGGTTTGAGGGTGAGTTTGCGCGGCAGGGAATCCGGATTCACGCCTGGCACGCTGGCACCGGCGCCTTCCCGAACCCGGTAGTAGACCAGGCGACCTCGCAACTGGGTGCGATCCACCCATTCCGCCACCGCCGTGTAGTGTCGATCCGGCACCAGCAGCGACAAGCCGAAGTTATGCAACAGCCTCTCCGCCGCCCCCTCCCATGCCTGCTCCTCGGGCCGCACCTGAATCAGCTCGCCGGCGAAGGGCAGGTCGGCTTCGGCTATATCCAGGGCGGCACACAGGGCACGGCGGATGGCCACCTGGGATTCGTCGATGTTGCTGCGCCTGCCGCGCAGGCCGTCCAGTTCCTGTTGCAACTGGTCGTGCTCGCCTTTGTGGGTGCGCAGATCGACGCCGGCCTCGGTCTGGCGGTTCTGCTGTTCGGCCTCCTTCTCGCGTAGCTTTCCGCTCAGGCTCTCGCACATGCCGCGATGGCTGACAAAACGTTCCGGTCCGGTCAGCGGTAACAGCCCCAATTCCCGCGCCAGTTCGCCGTAGCGCTCGGCCCGGTGCAAGCGCCGCTGTTTATCGGCTTCCTTGCCGACGATTTCCGTGGCTATCCAGGCCAGGCGATTGCCCCCATTTTCGGCGATGTCGCGCTTAAGCCGATCGCGTTGGGCCCATAGGCTGCGCCGGGCTTCGTCAAGCGTGAGGATGCGCGCCGCGCCGCGCTGGTGTTCGATTTCCAGGCCGGCCAGACGCTTCCCCAGCAATCCCGCCTTCAAATCGGCGAACCAGGCTTTGAGGGCGTCACGCGCCGCGCGCAGATCGTCCACCTGAGCGGTCAGTTCGGCGTGACGGCCACAATCCACCACCAGGGGCTGCAGGCGCGCCACCTGATCCTTGGCCTTGAGCACGGCGGCATGCGCCCGGTTGAGATCGTCGAAGTGGTGAATCAAGGCCTGGATGCGGGTTTCCACATCGAAGGCTTCCAGCATGTGTTCGCGCACGAAGTCGGTGAGATTGCCAACCGATTTCATGGACACCGTCTGATGGAACAACTCCATCGCCTGCTCGTTTTCGATGCCGAAGCGGCGGCGGAACCAGGCGCCGTAGGCTGGAAAACTGTCGTGCAGCTCGATGCCGCGCCGGGCGCGCAGTCGGCGGCGCAAGTCGTTGATGTCGCTGCCGAAGCCGGCGAAGTCCTGGGAAATGGACAGCGCTCCTTCCGTAGCCACGAAGAAGCGCGCAGGCTGGCCTTGTACATCCTTCAGCCAGAACACCTGGGCCAGGGTCACGGTCTGGTCGAAGCCGGTATTACGGAACACGCCGAGGATCACGGAATAGGCGTTGTGGTCGCGTAGTGCCACCGGCTTGGCTGCCAGGCCGGAGTCGGTGCGCTCCGATTTGTAATGGCCCAGCACATAGGAACGCAGGGTGCGCTCGCGCGCCTCCGCGCCGGCCGCCTTGTTGTAGGCGATGCGATGGGCGGGCACGAGCAGGGTGGTGACCGCGTCCACCAGGGTGGACTTACCGGAACCGATGTCGCCGGTCAGCAGCGCGTTATCGCCGTTGGGAGCGAGCGACCACACCCGTCGGTCGAAGGTGCCCCAGTTGTAAACCTCCAGACGGTGCAGGCGGAAACCGGCCTGGGCCTCATGGGCGGCCTGATCGTCGCAGGCAGAGAAGTCGAGTTGGTCGGTTTGGGCCATTACGATGCCACCTGCCCGCCCAACTGAGCCCGATACCCTGCCAGCCTCTGGTCGAATTCCGCCAGCCATTGGGCGTCGACGAAGGCCTTGAGCAGGCGGCGTACCTCGAACGCCTGGTCGCCACCGGGTGCTTTCAGGCGGCGCACGAAACCCAGTTCGATGATCTTGTTGAGGTGGGTTTCCACCTGGTCGATCAATTTCGCCTCGTTGCTGCCCGAGGGCAGAAAGACCCGGATCAGTTCGGCCACCTCATCACGGGACAGGATCAAGCGGCTGCCTCCGTCGCCGTCGCCAGCGTCGAACTCGGCCAGTTTCTTGCGCAGCAGCGCGAGCAGCAGGCTGACCGGGAAGGACAAGGCACGACGCTGCACCAGGCGCGGCAAGTCGGGCTCCCCATCGGGGACCGGTCGGGTGCGCAGGAAGGCATAGCCCTCGGCCTCATCGAGGATCAATTCCAGACCCAGCACCGCAACGTAATCGCGAACGCGAGCCTGCAAACCCAGCAAGTCCTGCCACAGAGGCGCATCGCCCTCACGGTAGACGACGCCCTTCATCAGCCCGACCAGCACGCGGGGTAGCGAAACGCCCTGGTTCGATTCGGTTGTATCCATGATACTCATCTCACAAAACTCACACGAGGTAGGGTCGCACGCCGTTGCCTTCCGGTTGCATCCTGCCAGCCCACCGATTCTCGCGTGTCCTCCTCGAAGACCGTCTTGCGATCCTCGCTGGCCAGGGTCAACCAGGCGACCAGTTCGGCCAGCCCGTGCTCCAGGGGATGCTGATGTACCAGTTCCCCCAAGGTGACCTGGGTCTTCTCCTGGAGCGACTGGCGAATCCAGCCGGCCAGGCGCGCCTTGTCCACGACCACTTGGCCGAACAGGGCATTGGTTTCGATGTCCTCCCCGCCCTCCAGCAGGATCTGCTCGGTGATGACCGGGCGGATCGGTGGCGAAAACAGGGGACGCTCCATGGGTAGTTCGACGCTGGGTGTGGCCTCGTCCAGTTCCATGAAGCTGCCCGCAGGCGGCGCCTCCCGCACGGCCAGTGCCTGGGTTTCGATGCCGTGCAGCATTTCCATGATGCGGCGATTCTCCAACCAGGCCTGATCGTCGAGGAAGCGGCGCAACTGCATGGACAACAGCGCCACCGTGCGCTGGGTGTGTTCGCCCGCCTCCAGCCAGTCGTAGTGGATACGCATCAGACGCCCGTCGGGTGCCAGAGACTGCACCGCCGGCAGATCGAAGGCCGACACCAGCAGGCTCGACAAGGCCTCCTGCCGCGCCGGCGACATCAGGAAATCCCAGAAAGCGCGAAAACTGCGGCCCTGGTCGGAGTCGGCAATGGCATCGCGCTCGCCGAATATGCTCTCCAGCAGGGCACCCTTGCCGCCCTCACGCGAAACACGCAGCGCTGCTCCAGGCGTTTCTCGCTCCCCATCGGGTGCGGGGTTGGGCGCAGCCCGACCCTGGGGTCGCTCCCATAAGGCGATGCGCTCGCGCACGCTGCGGTCGAGGTTGCGGAAGTTCTGTTCCACTTCGCGGAAATCCGACAGGAGTTCCCGCGCCGTCGCCGCCACCTGCAAGAAGCGGTCCTTCACTGCGGTGTCGTCCAGCAGAGGCATGTCCCCTGCCCGCACCCGTTCGATTTCGGCGTCGATCTCCGCGCGACGCTTCTCCAGTTCACGGATGCGCGCGTCGGGGTCGGTCTTGCTGCCTGCCATCATTTGCCGCAGCAACTCGAACACCGTCATCAGGCGTGATTCGGTGCCGACAAAGGCACGCTGGGTCAGACTTTCCAGCCATGCCAGGGCCTTCTCGGTGGCGGGGGTCAGGTCGAAATGGGCCTCATCGGAGCCTGGCGGGTAGAACTTGCGCAACCATCCCTTGTCGTTTGCCGCCCAGTCATCCAGGTATTGCGTGGCGGTGCGCGGGAATGCACCTTCGCCCAGTGACTGTCGCAGACCATAAAGCGTGTCTTCCAGTTTCTCCACCAGATCGGCCTGGGCCATCACCCGCACGTTGGGCGCCACGAATACCTGATGCAGAAAGCTCGCTGCCAGCGGTGCATGGGGCGAATCCAGCAGACGCCAGGCCGGGTGGCTGCGGCGCAGGGTGTCGAGGGTGAGGTAGTCGAGAGGCATACAGGTTTCTCCGGATTCTAGCTCTCGAATACCCCAGGGGGCGGTTTGGCTGGACCGCGACAGCCGAAGCCCTGGATACCCAGGGCAGGTCAAGCTGCGCCACCTGTCCGCGCCGAACCGTCCTCGTGTCTTGGCTACCCGAATTCGTAAGCAATGTCAGATTTACTGATCCAGCCGTAAGTAAAGCTTGCACCTTTTTGCAATTGAGACCTGGGAGTAAATCATCATGGCGCCGGTATCAAAGACTGTTGTGTTACGCCGACATGAAAAACCGTCGGCTAACCCAAGCTACGCAGCTGGCGAACGGCACCTCTTCCCAACCCGTAGGGTGGATAAGCAAAGCGCATCCACCATCACAGCCGCCAAAGGTGGAAGCGCTTTGCTTATCCACCCTACGGGACTGGCTACGGTCTTCGGCACGGGCAATCAGAATTTCTCGGACGATCGCCACCATGCAGGACGGCGCGCCGTTTGAGGCCATCGAGTTTTCGCTCGCGGATTTGTGGGGGTGAACACCGTAGCTTGGGCTGACGTCAGGTAGCCCAAGATCCTGCGGCAGGCGTCAATGGTTGGGCTTCGTACCTCAGCCCAAGCTACGGGCTATCGAAAGAGTCGTCCAGAAGCCCGAATGACCTTCCTACCGAGATCGACGAGTTACCCAGTCACTCGACCGCTAAGTAAGCTGTCGAAACCAATTTGGCTTACCACCGGGCTCCCTCACACTGCCCTCTCCCTTCCCCCTCCGGGGGAAGGGCCGGGGATGAGGGCCTGCGCCGGCAGCTTAATGAAGGCAAGTTACGCGACATTACTTAGGGGCCTGCTCGAATTGGAGCGAGTGAGCCATAACGCCATCGCGAAACTACTGGCGACCACCAGCACCACGGTCAGGCCGAACAGCAACTCCTTGCCATGGCTCCAGGTTTCCAGGGCGGGCCACGTCAGTTTGGCGATGCCGAATCCGGCCACCAGAAGGCTGAGGCTGGCCACCACCAGGCTCATGACGCGAGAGGCGATCAGTGCAATCTGGTCGGCGCGCAGGATGAGACGGGAAATCCACAAGCCGTTGATGCCATCGGTCACCAGCATGCCCAGCATGAACAATACCCCCAGCAGCAGGGCGTCTCGCCAGCCGCCGAACTGGGCGGCGGTCAATGCGAACAGGGCTGCCTGGCTGATGGTGTCGAAGGAGAGGGCGAACAGCGCGCCGACCAAGGCGATGAGGCCAGGCGAGGCGGCCTGTGCCAGTCGACCGAGTAAACGCCCTTTCAAGGCGATGGGCCTAACCATTTCCGTGGGCCTGGCCTGGATCACCGCATGGATGTTGAGGAGTCCCAGGGCGGCCAGGAAGGCGATGGAAGTCCAGGCGCCGAACACCTCCAGCCATTCCGGGGTCTGCCATTTGCGGGTCAGCAGGCTGACGGCGAGGGCGATGGCCACCACCACGAGGCCATGGCCCAGCGAGAACAGGACACCGCAAAAACGCGCCAGACGGGGATTGTTGCGGGCATTGAAGCGCGTCAGTCCGTCGATGGTGGCGAGGTGGTCGGCATCGAAGCCGTGTTTGAGTCCCAGGACGAAGACCAGCATGCTGAGGGCTAGCAGGTCATGAGGCAGGGTAACCATCGCGGTGCTCCCGGGTGCGGATCGACGAGGTATGGTAGTCCAATCGGGCATGAGGGTTAAGCCGGGAAACCGTAACTTCTCAATAAGGCACGGCAACCCTATCGACTGCGTGACGAGACCTGTCGCGACTTCACCGATGGCAAACGCCCTCTCAAGAAGCACGCTTCAACCTGTTG
>CAISDD010000322.1 GCA_903883985.1 uncultured Pseudomonadota bacterium
CGGGAGACGCTGTTGCTGTGGGTACATCTGTCGCATGCCAACCTGATTACCGGCAACTACCGCGCCGAGGGGAGTCTGCCCGATCGCAACGGGGAATGGCCACGCAACCCCTACAACGCCTATTTGCAGATCCAGTACGACAACGACTTCGCCAATGCCGGAGCGTCGCCCCGCCTGAACCTGAAGACCGGAAACCAGATCCCCGCGAAAGTGCTGGCGGAGATCGACCGCAAGATTGACGATGGCCGCGCCGACAGCGGCCAGTTCCGCTTCAGCAATTTCAACGGCGGCGGCACCGCCCCCTCGGCGCAAAATTGCTACGACACCAAGACCGGTCTCTGGCGCGCCGCCGACAACGAACCCAATTGCGGCGCTGCGGCCCTGTTCTGAATTTCGCTATCGGCCGGAACGGCCTGCGCACCTAGCGGCCTAGCAGCCAGGCAGCCACTTCCAGGTCGCGCGGGTAAGTCACCTTCAGGTTGGTGAGATCGCTTTCCACCAGGCGCGGCGAGAGACCGACCGACTCCAGGGCGGAAGCCTCGTCGGTGATGGCGTTTCCGGCCCGCTCCAGGGCATCCAGCAGCATGGCATGACGGAACATCTGTGGGGTTTGCGCGCCCCAGAGCCCGTCCCGCGGCACGGTTTCCCGGATGCGCCGTTCAAGTCGATACACGGGGGCGCACCCCGCACGTTTCAGGGTATCGGCCACGGGGGCTGCGAGGATGCCACCGACTTCATCGTCGGCCAGTTCTTCCAGGAGCTTATCCAGCAACACACGCGAGAGGCACGGCCGGGCGGCGTCGTGCACCAGCACCCAGTCTTCGCGGCCCACCTCGGCCTGCATGGCACGCAAGCCGTTGGCGACGCTCTCGGCGCGACTGGCGCCGCCACAACGCAGCAGACTCAAACGGGTGAACGCCGACCAGTCGTACCCGGCCCACCAGGCGTCCTCCGCCGAGAGCACCACATACACGCGCTCGATCGCGGGATGCCGCTCGAAGGCGCGGATGGCGTGCCAGATCATGGGCCGGCCATGGATGTCCAGATATTGCTTGGGTTGGTCGGCGCCCATGCGGGCACCCACACCGGCGGCGGGAAGGAGAGCAAAATGGCGCGGCATCGGCTTGATTTCGGGTCTAGGCAGGTCGGATTTTACGACCTGTTCGCCCGGACACCCGACAGGATAAGTTGTAACCCCTCGATTGCATGGGATTGACTACCTAGGTATAAGTGATGCCGCGAAACAGATTTGGTTTGCCACCGGGCCCCTCACCCTGCCCTCTCCCGAAGGGAGAGGTTTCCACCCCCTTCCCCCTCCGGGGGAAGGGCCGGGGATGAGGGCCTGCGCCGGCAGCTTAATGAAGGCAAGTTACGCGACATTACTTATTCATCCGTGCAGTATCTGCTTCGCATCGTGGCCAGAAAGCCGCTTTCACGATGGGGCGGCGCAAACCCACTCACCCCACCCCCTCGCCCGTACGCGGGCGAGAAGCACTTCTGGAGGCCGCATGAACACCATCCGCCCCGCCGCCGTCGCCGGCACGTTCTATCCCGACGACCCGGTCGAACTCCTGGCCATGCTAAACGCCTTGCTCGCCGCCACCCAAAGCGTCGGCCCGCGACCCAAGGCATTGATCGCACCACACGCCGGTTACGTCTATTCCGGCGCCGTCGCCGCCAGCGCCTATGCGCTGTTGCAGCCTTTGCGCGACAGCATCTCGCGGGTGATCCTGCTAGGGCCTGTGCATCGAGTCTGGACCCCCGGCCTGGCTCTGCCCGGGGTGGCTGCCTTCGAGACGCCTCTGGGCCGGGTCACGCTGGACAGAGACGCCATTGCATCCATCGCCGACCTGAATCAGGTTCAGGTGCATCCTGAGGCCCATGCCCAGGAACATTCTCTGGAAGTGCATCTACCCTTTCTGCAGAGCGTGCTAAGCGACTTCACCCTGGTTCCCCTGGCCGTGGGGGCCGCCAGCCCGGAAGCGGTGGCCGAGGTGCTGGAGCGACTCTGGGGCGGGGCGGAAACGCTGATTGTGGCGAGCTCCGATCTCTCCCATTTCCTGACCTACGAAGCCGCCTTGCAAAAGGACCACGCCACCGTCCAGGAAATCCTCCACTTCAACAGCCATCTGATCGGCGAACAGGCCTGCGGCTGTCACGCCGTCAATGGTCTGCTGCTAGCCGCCAAGAGGCGCGGCCTGTCGGCACATCTGCTGGACATGCGCAATTCGGGAGATACCGCCGGCGACCGCGCTCGCGTGGTCGGCTACGCCTCACTAGCTTTCAACGAGTCTGACCATGTTCACTGAAGCCCAGGGTCGCCAACTTCTTATCCTGGCGCGCACCGCCATCGCCCGCGAATTCGACGAGCCTGCAGCCCCCCCGCCCCACGCGGATTGGCTGGACGCACACGGGGCCACCTTCGTCACCCTCACCAAGGAGGGCCGCTTGCGTGGCTGCATAGGCTCCCTAGAAGCGCATCGACCGCTGCGGGAGGACGTGGAAGAGAACGCCCGCGCAGCCGCTTTCCGCGACCCGCGCTTCCCGCCCCTGCTGCGCGGGGAATTGAACGAGGTGAAGATGGAAGTCTCCGTGCTCACCCCGGCCACGCCCATGACTTTCAGCGACGAGGCCGAAGCCTTGCGCCAATTGCGCCCGGAAGTGGATGGCGTGATCCTGGAGTACGGCTGGCACCGTTCCACCTTCTTGCCGCAGGTGTGGGAACAACTGCCAGAGCCGCACCAGTTCCTCTCCCATCTCAAGCAGAAAGCCGGCTTGAGCGGCGACTTCTGGTCCAAGGACCTGCGTTTGTCGCGTTACGCCGTGGAGAAATTCAAGGAGGAGAGGTGAACGCCCCCGATTGCGCCCCCTCAGCGCGCTGGTGGCATGCGCTCGATGACGGCCGCATCCAGTGCGACCTCTGCCCGCGCGACTGCCGCCTACACGAAGGCCAGCGCGGCGCCTGCTTCGTGCGCAAGATGGAAAGCGGTGCCATGGTGCTCACCACCTACGGCAGGAGTTCCGGCTTCTGCGTCGACCCTATCGAGAAGAAACCGCTCAACCACTTCTATCCCGGCACCTCTGTGCTCTCTTTCGGCACCGCCGGCTGCAACCTGGCCTGCAAATTCTGCCAGAACTGGGACATCTCCAGGTCGCGTGACATGGACCGCCTGATGGACTCGGCCAGCCCCGAGAAAATTGCCCAGGTCGCCCAGCGCATGGGCTGCACCAGCGTGGCCTACACCTACAACGACCCGGTGATCTTCGCCGAATACGCCCTCGACACGGCAGACGCCTGCCGCACACGCGGCATTAAGAGTGTGGCGGTCACCGCCGGCTACATCCACCCTGCTGCTGCGGCCGAATTCTACGCAAAGATGGACGCCGCCAACGTCGACCTGAAAGCCTTCACCGATGCCTTCTACGTCAAACAGTGTGGCGGCCACCTGCAACCTGTGCTGGATACCCTGATCTACCTGAAACGCGAGACGAAGGTGTGGCTCGAAATCACTACCTTGCTCATTCCCGGCCTCAACGACGCCGACGCGGAGCTCAAGGCACTGTCGCAATGGGTGGGCCAGGAACTCGGCCCCGATGTACCCTTGCACTTCACTGCCTTCCACCCCGACTGGAAGCTCATCGACCTGCAGCCCACGCCCGCGGCTACCTTGAGCCGCGCGCGCCGCATCGCCCGTGAAGTCGGCCTGCACCACGTCTACACCGGTAATGTCCACGACGTGGAGGGAGGCACCACCTATTGTCCCGGCTGCGACGCTGCCTTGATCGTGCGCGACGGGTATGAGTTCAGGGACTACCGCCTCGACGCCACCGGTCACTGTCCGCACTGCGGCACCGCCATCGCCGGCCATTTCAAGGCCTTCGGGCAAGCGTTCGGCGCGCGCCGGGTGCCGGTGGACATGCGGCTAGTGTGAGATAGTCGCGTAGGTCGGCATCACCCGACATGAATGCCGCAGCGTCGGGTTACGTTGCGCTTACCCGACCTACCGACCCTGCTACGCCGCGAACCATAATCGAAGGGTTCATACCAGCCCCAGGTCGCGAGTCCTGATAAAGTGCAGCCTTCAAGAAACTGCCCTGTCACGCGTGCGTTTACCGACCTTTCTGCTTCTGCTGCTCTTCTCCTTGCCCGCCCTGGCCTCCGTGGATGCCAATTATCAGTCTGCGCGCGAGGCCTACCAGAAGGGTAAATTTGAGCGTTTCCAGAAATTCGCTGACAAAGTACCCGTGGACTATGTGCTTGCGCCTTACCTGCGATTCTGGCGGCTCAAGGCCTTTGCCTCTGGAAACGCCGACACGCAGCGATTCATCGACGAAAACCCCGACACCCCTCTATCCGACCGCTTGCGCTTCGACCTGGCGCGGCAATATGGCCGCACCGAGAACTGGGGGGCTTTCCAGGAGCAATACCAGGCCGTGCTCCAGTCCCGTTCCCGCCCCGACCAGGAACTGCAATGCTTCGACCTGCGCCGCCGCATGGCAGCAGGCGAATCGGTCGATGCTGCGGGTTTGGCACTCTGGCGTACACCGCGCGACCTCCCCTCGAGTTGCGACCCGCTGTTCGGCGCCTTGGCCGAGCGCGGCGTACTGACCCAGGAGGATCGCTTGGCGCGCCTACACCTGGCCCTGGAGGCTGGCAACCTGCGCCTGGCGCGCCAGGTGAACGTCCGCCTGGACCACGACCTGGCGATGGAAGACGATGCGCTAGCCCGAGCCCAGCGCGAGCCCGCCAAGTTTCTGGAAAGCCCGTTGAGCACCGCCGGTCAGCGCGAGGCTGCGCTCTTGGCACTCACCCAGATCGCGAAGAATGATCCGGAGGCCGCCGCTCGTGCCTGGGAGGCGCAGGCAAACCGTTTTCCGGAAGCGGTGCAGCGTTACGGCTGGGGCCAGATCGGCCTGCACGCGGCGCGGCGCCAGGACCACCGCGCGCTGGCCTGGTTCGCCCGGGCGGGCATGCTGCAAAGCGAACCGCAACTACAGTGGAAGGTTCGCACCGCCTTGCGCGCCGGGAAATGGACGGAGGTCTACAACAGCATCGAGATGATGCCCGAGTCGCTGCGCAACGAGCCGGTCTGGCGCTACTGGAAGGCGCGCTCGCTCAAGGCGCTGAATGCAAACTACCCTGCCAACGTGCTCTTCGCCAAGCTCTCGCAGGAAATCAACTACTACGGCCTGCTCGCGGAAGAGGAATTGCCCGCCCGCCTGGAAACGCAGCCGCTGCAATACAAGGTCACTCCGGATGACCTCCAAGCCGCAGAGGCGCTAGTCGGGCTGAAACGCGCGCTTCTGTTGCGCCACCTGGGAGATGCTGGCAATGCCGTGTCGGAGTGGGAGTGGGCGCTACGCGGCATGAACGACCGCCAGATACTGGCGGCGGCGGAACTGGCGCGGCGCGCTGGCTGGTATGACCGCGCCATCAGCACCGCCGAGAAGACACGCGGTGAACACGATTTCGACCTGCGCTACCTCGCCCCCTATCGCGACCTGGCCACGGCTTACGCGCACAACAATGGCCTGGACGAAGCCTGGGTATTCGGCCTGATGCGCCAGGAGTCCCGTTTCGTCGACTATGCCCGCTCCGGCGCGGGGGCTAGCGGCCTGATGCAGATCATGCCAGCCACAGCCAAATGGATCGCCCACCAGTTGGGTCTGGGACGCAAGAGCAGCGTCACCACCCCGGCAGCCAACATCCGCTTCGGCACCTTCTATCTCAAGCGCATCTACGACGCGCTCGACCAGTCGCCGGTCCTGGCAACCGCCGCCTACAACGCCGGACCGGGACGCGCCCGCCGGTGGCAAGGGGAAATCCCGCTGGAAGGCGCCATTTACGTGGAAAGCATCCCCTTCGCCGAGACCCGTGACTACGTCAAAAAAGTACTGAGCAACGCCATGTTCTATCGCAACCGTTTCGGTGGCGAAGCGCGTACCCTCAAGGACCGCCTGGGCACCATCGCCGCGCGCAATTCCACGCTGCCCCCCTCCGAAGACGAGACCTCGCCGCAACCAGCAACGAATTAGCCACAGGCATTCAATCCTGTAGCCACGAACGAATTTGGCAGGGGTTTGCATTCCTCCAAAAATGGTACGCCTGAAACCCGGCCTTCAGGCCGGGGTATTCAGACTTCGGGCGGAATTTCAAATCGGAGTTAGTTTTACGATGAAAAGCCATAACATCTGTGTCCTGGGCGGCGGCGGTTTCGTCGGCTCGCATCTGCTTCCCCTCCTGGCCGCGCGCGGTCACCGCATCCGCGTGGCGACGAGCAGGCGAGAGCGCTGCAAGCACCTGCTCGTCCTGCCTGGTGTAACCGTGGTGGAAACCAATATCCACGACCCTGCGGCGCTGCGTACCCTCTGCACGGACATGGACGCAATCATCAACCTGGTCGGCATCCTGCACGAACGCCAACCCGGAGACTTCGAGCGCGCCCACGTGGAACTGCCACGCAAGCTACTGGCCGCCTGCCTGGCCTGCGGCGTGCCGCAACTCCTGCACATGAGCGCGCTGGGTGCCCAGGCGGGTTCGAAGAGCCGCTATCAGCAGACCAAGGCTGCGGGTGAGTCGCTGGTTCTGGCAGCAGCGGGCGCGACGGTATTTCGCCCGTCCGTGATCTTCGGGCCGGGCGACCACTTTCTGACGATGTTCGCCAAGCTGCTCAGGTTCACCTCGGTGGTTCCCCTGGCGGGCGCTCACGCCCGTTTCCAGCCGGTGTTCGTGGGAGATGTGGCGTGCGCCTTCGCCGACGCTCTGGATCGCCCGGAGGCAATCGCACAACGCTACGACTTGTGCGGACCTGACATTTATACCCTGGCCGAATTGCTGCGCCTGACCGCCACCACCCTAGGGCTACGCCGCACCGTACTGCCTCTGGGCGATACGGCCTCGTACTGGTTCGCTCGCCTGATGGAACTGAAGCCGGGTGCAAAAATCATGACCCGGGACAACTTCTATGCCATGCAATGCGACAACGTCTGCACGGGTGCACAGCCCCCGTGCGGGCCGCTCAAGTCGTTCGCCGGGCCGCCCCAAGAACGACTTGGCCCCCTTGGGGGGCGGCTCGGCGGGGTTTGCCGAGCCGGGGGCACAACTACCTCGCTGGCGAGCGTGATTGGTTACCTGAAAGAATCCGATCCGCGCCGCGCCTACATGGCTTTCCGCAGCCGCGCGGGGCGTTGAAATCTTGCCACTCGCAACTCGCGACTCGCGACTCGCCACACTGCGCAGCTACATCGTCGGCGGCGCCGTGCGCGATGGCCTGCTGGGCCTGCCGATGCAGGATCGCGACCACGTAGTGGTGGGGGCCACGC
>CAISDD010000323.1 GCA_903883985.1 uncultured Pseudomonadota bacterium
CCAAGTGGCTGCCGTCTTACATCCGGGACAACCGCAGCTACTTCACCGTGGGGCTGGGCTGCACCGGTGGCCAGCATCGTTCCGTCTATTTCGCAGAAACCCTGGCCGACCACTTTCGCGATGCCCAGCAGGTGTTGATCCGACATCGGGAGCTTTCCTGAACCTGCTCGCAGCACCCCGTCCCGGCGACTGGCTGATCCTGCTCGCGGGACTCGCCCTGGTGGGGAGCTTGTGGATGCACCAGGCGAACAGCCTGGAAGGGCGGGTCATCGTACGCATGGACGGCAAGGTGGCGCTCGAAGCCAGCCTGCGTCTGAATCGCCGGATCGATATCCGGGGCCCGTTAGGGTTCAGCCGCATCGAGATTCGCGATGGCCGTGTGCGCGTCGCCAGCGACCCCGGTCCGCGCCAAATCTGTGTGCGACAGGGCTGGATTCCGCCTGGCGGGGCCGCCATCTGTCTGCCCAACCGCGTCAGCGTGGAAAATGCCGCAGCTGGGTACGACACGCTCAACTACTGACATGCGCATCGAACTCCATGCAAGCGGGGAAGACCGCCGCGTCGCCGCGCTGGCTGCTGTGGCCATCGGCCTGACCCTGGCAGAAGCGGCGATACCGCTGCCGATTCCCGGTGTCAAACCCGGTCTCGCCAACATCGTCACCCTGGTCGTGCTATACCGCTACGGCTGGCGCACCGCCGCCTGGGTGGCGGGACTGCGCATCGTCGCCGGCGCCCTGGCCCTGGGCCAGTTTCTCACCCCGGCTTTCGTGCTGAGCCTGTCCGGCGGGGCCGCCAGCCTGTTGCTGCTGGCTGCTGCGATCCGCCTGCCGGCGCGCTGGTTTGGCCCGGTGGGCCTGTCTCTGCTGGCAGCCTTCGCCCACGTCGGCACACAGTTGTGGGTGGTAAATGCCTGGCTGCTACCTGGGGCCAGCATCCTCGGGCTGATGCCCTTATTCCTGACGGCAGCCTGGATCACCGGGCTGGTGAACGGATACGCGGCCGTCCATCTGTTGAACCCGCGAGAGAACAAGCCATGAAACGCATCACCTTAGCCCTCACCGGCGCCTCCGGCATGGCCTATGGCCTGCGTCTGCTGGAATGCCTGCTACGCGCCGGTTGCCAGGTCGATCTGCTGATCTCCCAGGCCGCGCGCATCGTCGCCAAACAGGAACTCGACCTCCAACTTCCCATCGGTAACGCCGAGGTGGCGGCTTTCTTCGACGCCCGCTACGGAGAATACGGGGGTCGGCTCACTGCCTATGGCAAGGAGGAGTGGTTCGCACCCGCCGCTTCCGGCTCCAATCCGGCTGCCGCGATGGTGGTCTGTCCCTGCACCATGGGCACCCTGGCTGCCATCGCCCAGGGTCTGGCCGACAATCTGATCGAACGCGCAGCCGATGTGATGTTGAAGGAAAAGCGGCCGCTGATCCTGGTGCCCAGGGAAACCCCGTTCTCACTCATCCATTTGCGCAACATGACCGCCCTGGCCGAGGCCGGTGCCACCATCCTGCCAGCCAACCCCGGCTTCTACCACCGCCCTGGCAACGTGGAACAAGTGGTGGACTTCATCGTCGCGCGCATCCTTGACCACCTCGGCGTCGCGCACGAGTTGATGCAACCCTGGGGAACGCAGTAGCCCCTTGCCCCTACAACCTCGAGCCGCGCTCGACGATGATGCCCAGTTCCTTGACCCCGCGCAGGATGGCGAGCTTGCGCACGGTGACTTTCACCCAGGGCGCGCCGAATTCACCGCGCACGATCTCGGCGATATGTTCACCCAGGGTTTCCACCAGACGAATATCGCGTGTAGCCACGCTTTCGCGGATGCGCAGCGCCACCTCGCCATAGTGGATGGTGTCGCCAATCTCGTCGGTATGACCCGCCTTGTGATCGTACAAACCGATCTCCAGGTCGATCATCACCGGCTGCGGCGCTTTGCGCTCCCATTCGTAGAGACCGATAATCAGCTCCAGGCGGAAATCCCGCAAAAACAGTATGTCCATCCAACCCCCCGACTCTTTTTCTTCTGGAATTGCTGCGGATTTTACGCACGGACTGCGCAAATGACTGAATTGCTTCTTGTCGCCTCCTACCTATTGGGCTCGGTTTCCTTCGCGATTCTGGTCGCCCGAGGCTACGGCCTGCCGGACCCGCGAAAACACGGCTCCGGCAACCCGGGTGCGACCAACATGCTGCGCACCGGCAGGAAATCGGCCGCCGCGCTGACTTTGCTGGGTGACGCGCTCAAGGGCTATGTTGCCGTGTGGCTGGCGCAATGGGCGAGTGCTGCCTGGGGGCTACCCGCATATACGCCCTATCTGGCGGCGCTGGCCGCCTTCCTGGGGCATCTCTTTCCGGTCTTCTTCGGCTTCAAAGGCGGCAAGGGGGTGGCCACCGCACTGGGCGTGCTACTCGCCCTGGACGCCCGTTTGGGTGGACTGACCATAGCGACCTGGGCGATCGTTTTCGCCCTCACCCGCATCTCCTCGCTGTCCGCCCTGGTCGCCGCGGCCCTGGCGCCTTTATACGGCTGGCTGTTATTGGGATCCGGCACGGAAACCAGGTTGCTCGCTCTGCTCTGTGCCCTGGTGCTGGCGCGCCATCACGGCAACATCAGAAAGCTGCTCTCCGGCGAGGAAGCCGCCTTCAGAAAGAGGTAACCATGTTCGAAAAAACCATAGACTACGCCCGCACAAGCCTGATCGCGGCCGCCGAGGCGGCCGTCGACAAGGCCGGTGATCGCCTGGGACAGGTGGTGGACAACGCCAGCCGGACGATCGACCAGAAGCTCGACAAAATCTCCCTGGAACTGCACAGCCAGCGTCAATTCACCAAGGATGACGTGCGCGACCTGGTTGATTATGCCGCCATAAAGTTTTCTGACGTACTGGATCAGCGCATCGCCGTGATGCGCTCGGAAATCACCGGCTTGGTCGAGGAAAAGACCGAATACTTCAAACGGGAAATCGACGACTTCTTCATCAAACGGCAGCAGGATCTGGCACGCGAGCGCCGCCGCATGGTGATCAATATCGTCCTGGCCGCCTGCACGGCACTCTCCGTGGGTGCCGTGTCACTGTTCTACAAGGGCATGCGCGAATGGGATCTGCTCACGGTATTTCGTGTGGTTCTGGCCTCGCTGGCCGGTGGCTATGGTGTCTGGCTGGCGGCATCGCTACTGCGCGGCTGGCTGCGCATGGCCGAGCACAGGAAGGATCTGTTGTTCCTCGCCGCCCGCTACTGGGGCTGGCTGCGCCCCGCCGACATCCTCTCCACGCTGCTAGTACTGGCCATACTCGGAATATTGTCCCTGGTGCTGATGTTCCCGAGCCAAGCCTTGCACCTGATCGGTCAGCCCATACTCAGGCCGTAGGTCGGAACGCCGAAGGCGGTTCCGACAAACCGTGGCGGATCGCCCTTCGGGCATCCGCCCTACGCGCTTCTGGCGACGAGGCCTCGCGGGCAGCACCGCAGAGGCGTAATGGCTGGCCAGTTTGAGGTAAGTCGGGTTGATTTCTGGATCGTAGAAGCAGGCAGTGGTGACGCCGCTCTTTAGGTTGTCGGGCACCAGGTTTTCCGTCACACCCTGGAGATGCTCGAAGGTCAGACTTACCGATCCAGCAGTAAGTGAAGCTTGCACCTTTTTTCAATTCAGACCTGGGAGTAAATCATCCTGGCGCCGGTATCAAAGACTACGGGGCGCTGGAGCGCCATGGGATGCGTTCCCACGCTCCAGCGTCCCGACCTAGAGCAAGGCCATGAGCCGAAGCCGATACGTCATCCTGGAACCGGATAAGCCGCATTTCCTGACATGCACAGTAGTCGAGTGGCTGTCCGTGTTTACCCGCC
>CAISDD010000324.1 GCA_903883985.1 uncultured Pseudomonadota bacterium
GGCAGCCTGACCCACGACGCCACCAGCGACACCGGCTCCAGCAGTTCAGACAACCTGACCAGCAACACCACGCCTTATCTCAGTGGCACAGCCGAAGCCGGCAGCGCGGTCGCCGTCACCCTGAACGGCCACACCTACAGCACCACCGCCAACGGCAGCGGCGACTGGTCGGTGCAGGTCAGCGACGCTCTGAGCAACGGCGTCACCTACACCCCGAGCATCAGCAGCACCGACGTTGCCGGTAACAGCGCCACCGCCAATGGCACGGCCTTCACGGTGGACACCGGCACCGCCGCCCCGGCCGGCAGCCTGACCCACGACGCCACCAGCGACACCGGCTCCAGCAGTTCAGACAACCTGACCAGCAACACCACGCCTTATCTCAGCGGCACGGCCGAAGCGGGTGCCAGCGTCGCCGTCACCCTGAACGGCCACACCTACAGCACCACCGCCAACGGCAGCGGCGCCTGGTCGGTACGGGTCAGCGACGATCTTAGCAACGGCAGCTACACCCCGAGCATCACCAGCACAGACGTTGCCGGCAACAGCGCCACCGCCAACGGCACGGCCTTCACGGTGGAATATTCCTCCCCGCACCCACCCATTGGCCACCTGATGCACGATTTCGCCAACGACACCGGATCGAGTCAGACTGACAACATCACCAGCAACGCCACGCCGGGCCTCTTCGGCACGGCGGAGGCCAACAGCGCGGTCGCGGTCACCCTAGACGGCCACACCTATACCACCACCGCCGACGGCAGCGGCGCCTGGTCGGTCATCGTCAGCAACGCCCTGGCGGACGGCTGGTACAGGCCGAGCATCACCAGCACCGATGCGGCCGGCAACAGCACCACCGCCAACGGCGAAACCTTCATGGTGGACCACACGGACCCGGTGGCCCCGACGGTGGACGCCCAGGTCACCAACACCCCCACCCCCACACTCACCGGCAGCGCCATCCTGAACCCGGGCGATCCCTACCCGGGCGAGCACCTGACGGTGACCGTGGACGGAGTCACTTACACACTGGGTGACGGCCACCTGATCATCAGCGGCACCACCTGGATATTGAAAATTCCCAGAGTCCTCGCTGATGGCACCTATTCGGTTATCGCCCGGTTGACTGACGTTGCCGGCAACATCAGCGAGGACGTGACCCAGGCAGAACTGGTGGTGCGCACAGCGGTTCCCGCCCAGACCAACCCAGCGCCGGACGCAGCGGTTCCCGCCCAGACCAACCCAGCGCCGGACGCAGCGGTTCCCGCCCAGACCAACCCAGCGCCGGACGCAGCGGTTCCCGTCCAGACCAGCCCAGCCCAGGCTACCCAGGATGCGCCCCCGAAGCAGGTTGAGACCACACACACGGTCGACCTGGGCGGCGTGCAGAAACCCGCCGCGCATCAGGACATAATTCCGCCAACAAGCCAGACTGAGGTGCGCACCACCAATGGCTTCCACGTGCTGGTGGAGGATATCGGCACCCCGAGCGCCTCGCCGGTACTGCGCCTGGCAAACGATATCCCGGACCAGCAACCCTCCCGCGATACCAACGTGATCCGGTTCGTGGTGCCTATGGACACCTTCGTCCACACAGACCCCACGGCCACGGTGAGCCTGTCTGCGGTGATGGTGAACGGCACTTCCCTGCCCGGATGGCTGCACTTCAACCCCAGCAAGGGTGAGTTCACTGGCAAACCGCCAAAGGACCTGCGCGGCGAACTGCAAATCAAGATCACTGCCCGCGACGAGTCAGGGCGCCAGGCGGAGACCATCGTGCGTATACGGGTCGGCGAGAAAGTGGATAAGTTGTCGTTTCTTGGCCGGCCGGGCCTGTCTGCCCAACTGAAAGCCCAGGGCAGCTTCGCCTGGAAGGCCGAGCGGGACCGCCTGATCCATCATGCGCGGGCCGCCGAACACGTGGCAGCACGCTCGGCCAAGGCCACCTGATAGGACATGGACAATCCTGTCTCGCCATTGCCTGATATCCAGGCACTCGCCACCTTGGTGCATCTGGCGCGGCGGGCGCGGGAGTCGAGTGACGCTACGGAACTGGACTTCATCGTGGTCAACGAGAGCCACGCCCTTGCTCCCTATCGCCAGTCCGCCCTGTGGCTGCGGGATATCGGCGTGACGGCACTGTCCGGCGTAGTGGCGCCCGAGGGCAACGCCCCCTATGTGCAATGGCTGCGAGACGTGTTTCGGCACCTGGATAAAGAACCCGTCGACGCCCCCCGTGTGCTGGACCGGGCAGCGTTGCCGGCGACCCTGGCGGCTGACTGGGACGCCTGGCTGCCGCCCCAGGGACTCTGGTTGACTCTGCCTGCCGCCGGTCGCTTCCCGGGCGGGGCCCTGCTGCTGGCCCGGGACCAGCCCTGGAGCAAGGGCGAGGCGTACCTGCTGGAGGAATGGGCCGCGACCTGGTCTCAGGCTCGTGCATTGAAGGCAGCGGATTCCGGCTGGCTGCGGTTCTGGCAGCGCTTCGCCGGCCAGACTTCCGGCAGTCGGGCGCTGCGCTTGCCAGGGTGGCGTAGTTTGGCACTGACGGCACTGATCGCAGCCGGCTTCATCCCAGTGCACCTGACGGTATTGGCCCCCGCTGAACTGGTTCCCCTCAACCCGGCGGTGATCCGCGCCCCCCTGGATGGCGTGGTGGACCAGATCCTGGTCATCCCCAACCAGAAGGTGCAGGTTGGCGACGACCTGTTCGAGTTCGACCGTGCCAATATCCAGAACCGCCTGCAGATCGCCCTGCGCGCCCTGGGCACTACTCAGGCCGAATACCGCCAGAAGTCGCAGCAGGCCTTGTTCGACCCCATCAGCAAGTCTCAACTGGCCGTGCTGCAGGGGCATCTCGCGGAAAAGAACACCGAGGTGGCCTACCTACGCAAGCTCGACCGGCGCGGCGTGGTGATCGCACCTCGGGCCGGCGTGGCCCTGTTCGACGATCCCACGGAATGGATCGGTCGGCCGGTGGTGACCGGCGAGCGGGTGATGATGGTGGCGGACGAGCATGCCGTGGAAGTGGAGGCCTGGCTGTCCCCGGCGGATGCTATTCCCCTAGATACGGGCGCGGCCGTCACCCTCTATCTCAACGCCGATCCACTCCACCCGGTGCGGGCGCTGCTGCGCTATGTCGGCCACGAAGCCATGGAGCGGCCGGACGGGAAATACGCCTACCGGGTGCGGGCCACCCTGGAGGATGCCGAACTAAGCCCCCGGGTCGGCCTCAAGGGCACAGCCAAGCTAAACGGAGGCCAGGTCAGCCTGGCCTACTGGGCCTTGCGCCGCCCCCTGGCGGGGCTACGCACCTGGCTGGGGGTATAAAATGAAACGTTCCCCTGACTCGCAATCTCGTGAAGGCCCGACTGTCCAGCCGTACCGTTCGGTAGGTGAGGCGCAATGCGGCGTGAATTCCCTGCCTCACCCCCCCGAGGGGGAGGTCAGTTCTTTCGGAACGGCCGTGCGGAACTGACATGCTGCCGCAACCACGCGAGGAACTCGGTCTCTATCCCGGCCCGGCGACGGGCAATGGCGCTTCCACCTGGTCATTGCACGACCCGGTGCGCAACCTGTTCTTCCGCCTCGACTGGCTGACGTTCGAGATACTGTCTCGCTGGCACCTGGATGATCCCGACGCGATCCTGGCTGCAGTGGAGGCAGAAACACCGATCCAGCCGGAAGCGACCGACGTGCAGGCGGTGGCGGATTTCCTGGTCGGCAACGAATTGTCGCAGCGCCACGACGCCGTCGGCACCGCCTGGCTACGGGAGGCGAGTGAGCGACGGCGCACTTCGGTCGCCACCTGGCTGCTGCACCACTATCTGTTCTTCCGCATCCCTCTATGGAAGCCCGACGCCTGGCTGGAGCGAAACGCGTCCCGGATGGCGCCGTTCTACTCGGGCGTTTTCCTGGCCCTCACCCTGCTGGCCCTGGGCGTGGGCCTCATCGAGGTGTCGCGCCAGTGGGACGGATTCGTCACCTCCCTGGTGGATACCTTCTCCTGGCAGGGTCTGGCCGGCTACTTCGTCACCCTGGCCTGCGTGAAATTTCTGCACGAACTGGGCCACGCTTACACCGCCAAGCGCTACGGCTGCCGGGTGCCCATCATGGGCGTGGCGTTTTTGGTGATGTTTCCCATGGCCTACACCGATGTCAACGAAGTCTGGAAGCTAGTGGACCGGCGCCAGCGACTCGCGGTGGGCGCGGCTGGCATCCTCACCGAACTGGCCATCGCCGCCTGGGCCACACTGGCCTGGGCACTGCTGCCGGATGGCCACGTGCGCGGCGCGGCCTTCCTCCTGGCTAGCACCACCTGGATTTCCACTTTGGCGATCAACACCTCTCCGTTCATGCGCTTCGACGGCTATTTCCTGTTCATGGATTGGCTGGACATGCCCAACCTGCACCAACGCGCCACCGCGCTGGCCCGCTGGAAATTGCGCGAAACCCTGTTCGGCCTGGGCCAGCCGGTGCCGGAACATCTGGCCCCGCGCCGATGCCGCCTGGTGCTGGCGTTTGCCTACGTTACCTGGGTGTACCGCCTGGTGGTGTTCGGCGGCATCGCCACCATGGTCTATTACTGGTTCCCCAAGCCACTAGGACCGTTCCTGGCGGCCATCGAGGTGGGCTGGTTCATCGTCCTGCCCATCTGGAACGAGGTCAAGGGCTGGCGCGAGTTCCTGCCGAAGATGGTGCGTTCGCCGCGCGCCTGGCTGACCTTATTGCTCCTGGCTATGCTCCTGGGTGCCGCCTTCCTGCCCTGGGACCGGCGCGTGCGCTCGCAAGGCCTGCTGCATCCGGAACACCACTTTCCCCTGGTCTCCCCCGGCGTGGCGCGGATCAAGGCACTGAGCGCAGGCAACGGCGCTCAGGTTGCCGCCGGCCAAATCCTGATCGAACTGGATTCGCCGGAACTGGATTCCCAGCGCCAGGAGGCCCTGTCGCGGTCCGGTAGCCTGGCATGGCAGGCGGGTGCCGCCGGCGTGGATCCTAAGCTGCTGGAACAGCAGCAGATCATCGCCGCCGGCCGCAGCAAGGTGGGAGCGGAACTGGCCGGCATCCATCAGGAGCAGGCCCGCTACAACCTGACCGCCCCCTTCGCCGGCCGTGTCTACCTGGCATCTCCCGACTTGCAGCCTGGCAACTGGGTGGGCAGGAACGAAAAGCTGGGTGTGCTGGCGGACACCCGCCGCTGGGTGGTGGAAACCTATCTGCCGGAAGCGGACCTGCAGCGCATCCATGTTGGTGACCACGGCAAGTTCTATTCCGAGACTCCTGACGTGGCGGAACTGTCGGTACGGGTGGAACGCATCGACCGCGACGCCACCCATGTTCTGACGGAAGGTATCCTGGCAGCCACCCGGGGAGGTGAACTGCCGGTGCGGGAAATAAAACGCACCCTGGTACCTGAAACGGCCCTGTATCGCTTGACCCTATCGATCCAGATGAGTTATTCCCCATCCAAACCACAGCTCCTGCGCGGGCAGGTGCTACTGTTCGGAGCGCCGCGGGCCTACATGGAAGAATTCACTCGTGCCGCGGCGGCGTTGTTTGTGAGGGAGGCGGGGTTGTAGCAGAACGGGTTGGCAGCAGTTGAATAAAACATAAACAAATATTGACAAACGATAACTATTGGCGTAGTATGAGTCGTATGAAACTAAGTGCGTGGGCTAAAACTCAAGGAATTTGTTATACGACTGCATGGCGTATGTTCAGGGACGGGCGTCTGCCTGTTCCTTCTGAGCAATTAGCC
>CAISDD010000325.1 GCA_903883985.1 uncultured Pseudomonadota bacterium
GGCTGCTGCGGCCCATGGGGCGCACTTCGGTCTCATCGAAGCGGTTGGCCTTGCCCTCGTCGGAGAACAGCATGACGTCGTTCGATCCGTTGGTGATGGCCACGCCGACGAGATAATCGCTGGGATCCAGGTTGACCGCGATGATGCCGGCCGTGCGCGGCCGGGAGAACTCGGTCAGCGGGGTCTTCTTCACCGTGCCCAGAGAGGTGGCCATGAACACGTAGTGGTTCTCGTCGAATTCCTTCACCGGCAGGATGGCGTTGACTTTCTCGTCCGGCTCCATCGCCAGGAGGTTGACGATGGGTTTTCCGCGCGCACCACGGCCGCCTTGCGGCACCTCATAGACCTTGAGCCAGAACATGCGGCCCAGATCGGTGAAGCAAAGGATGAAGTCGTGGGAATTGGCGATGAACAATTTCTCGATGAAATCCTCTTCCTTGGTGCCGGCCGCCTGCTTGCCGCGCCCGCCACGCTTCTGGGTGCGGTATTCATCCAGCGGCTGCGCCTTCATGTAGCCGGTGTTGGACAGGGTGACCACCATGTCTTGCGGCGTGATCAGGTCCTCCAGGGAAATGTCCGCGCCATGGGCGATGATTTCCGAACGGCGCTTGTCGCCAAACGCGGCCCTGATCTCGGCCAGTTCGCTGGCGATGATCGCGGTGACCCGCTCGGGCGTGTCGAGGATGTCCAGGAGGTCGGCGATGCGCAGCATCACTTCGCCATATTCGCCGACGATCTTGTCCTGTTCCAGGCCCGTCAGGCGTTGCAAGCGCAAGTCCAGGATCGCCTGGGCCTGAACCTCGGTGAGAAAGTAGCCCTCGGCGTGCAGCCCATATTCCGGCGCCAGGCTTAAAGGGCGGAAGGCTTCTGTGCCGATGGCGTCATTCGCCACGCGGGTCAGCATCGCCTCCACCACGTTGGAGCGCCAGGCGCGGGACAACAAGCCCGCCTTGGCTTCCGGGGGCGTGGCCGAGGCCTTGATCAGGGCGATGATCTCATCGACATTGGCCAGGGCGACGGCCAGGCCTTCGAGGATGTGACCACGATCGCGCGCCTTCTTCAGTTCGAACTGGGTGCGGCGAGTGATGACCTCGCGGCGATGGCGCAGGAAGGCTTCGAGGATCTGCTTCAGGTTGAGCAATCGCGGCTGGCCGTCGAGGATGGCGACCATGTTCATGCCGAACGTGTCCTGCATCTGCGTGTGCTTGTACAGATTGTTCAGGACCACTTCCGGCACTTCGCCGCGCTTCAACTCGATCACCATGCGCATGCCGGATTTGTCCGACTCGTCGCGAATCTCGCTGATGCCTTCCAGGCGCTTCTCCCGCACCAGCTCGCCGATCTTGATGCACAGATGGGCCTTGTTCACCTGATAGGGCAACTCATCGACGATGATGGCCTGACGCCCCACCGACTTCTCAATTTCCTCGAAATGGACCTTGGCACGCATCACCACGCGGCCGCGCCCGGTGCGGTAGCCTTCCTTCACGCCGGCCGTACCGTAGATGATGCCGGCGGTGGGAAAATCGGGGGCGGGAACGATGTCGATCAGGTCTTCGATGGAAATCGTCGGGTCGTGCAGCACCGCCAGGCAGGCGGCGATGATCTCGTTCAGATTGTGCGGCGGGATGTTGGTCGCCATGCCGACGGCGATGCCGGAGGAGCCGTTCACCAGCAGGTTAGGGAACTTGGCCGGCATGATCAGCGGCTCGTGCTCGGAGCCATCGTAGTTGGGGCCGAAATCCACGGTTTCCTTGTCGATGTCCGCGAGCAACTCGTGGGCGATCTTGGACATACGAATTTCCGTATAACGCATGGCCGCCGCGTTGTCGCCGTCCACCGAACCGAAGTTGCCCTGGCCGTCCACCAGCGGGTAGCGCAGGGAAAAACTCTGGGCCATGCGCACGATGGTGTCATACACCGCCGTGTCGCCGTGCGGGTGGTATTTACC
>CAISDD010000326.1 GCA_903883985.1 uncultured Pseudomonadota bacterium
CTCCTTGACCTACACCGGGGCAAGCACCCGCTACGAGGTTAGTTGGTCCGGCACCGGCGGCGGCACCAGCGCCTACACGCCGACACCGCGTTACCAGACCAGCGCCGTGCCCGGCATGGGAACGCCGGCCCACCGCGTCGTCGCGGATGTCGCCTTCAACGCCGACCCCGCCACAGGCCAATACGTGGCGACCATCGCCCCCGGAAGTTCCACCGCGAGCTGGCTCAGCGTCGGCGGCACCAGCCTGTCGACTCCCCAGTGGGCGGGCCTCGTGGCCGTAGCCAATGCCCTGCGCGCGCGTTCCGCCAAGGCCCCCCTCGGCGCGCCCCACACCCTGCTGTATGGCCAGATTGCCACGGCGCCCGGCGTCTATGCCAGCGCCTTCGCCGACATCACCCGGGGTAGCGACGGCACCTGTGCCACCTGTACCGCCACCGTGGGCTACGATCCCTTGACGGGTTTGGGTACGCCCAATGCAGGCAGCCTGCTCAGCGCCCTGTCCGGCATGTCCGCCACCCCGGTGGCTCCAGTGGTCACCGGCGCCAACATCAGCGGCACCGTCGGCACGGCGCTGTCGTTCACCGTGGCGGTCACTGCCGCGAACCCCGTCACCTACACCCTGAGCGGCGCCCCCGCAGGCGTGGCCATCAGCAGCGCCGGTGTGGTCACCTGGCCGACTCCGGTGGCAGGCAGCTACTCCGTGACCGTAACGGCCCGGGACAGCAAGACCGGCCTCAGCGGCCAGGGCGTCTTCCGGGTGACGATCACCGCGCCGACCCCACCGACCATCGCCGGCACCACCATTTCAGGCACGGCCGGTACCCCCCTGATGTTCAACGTCGTGGTGCCGGCAACCAATCCGGTCACCTTCAGGATGACGAGCGCGCCGACCGGCATGAGCATCAGCAGCAGCGGCGTGGTCAGCTGGACCAGCCCGGTGGCCGGCACCTATAGCGTCACCATGGTGGCCCAGGATACCCGTACGGGCCTCAGCGGCCAGGGCGTCTACCGGGTGACGATCGCCGCGCCGACCCCGCCCGCCATTGCCAAGACCACCATTTCGGGCACGGCCGGCACCGCCTTGACCTTCACGGTCGCCGTGACGGCGGCCAATCCGGTCACCTTCAGGCTGACGGGCGCGCCGACCGGGATGAGCATCAGCAGCAGCGGCGTGGTCAGCTGGACCAGCCCGGTGGCCGGCACCTACAGCGTCACCATCGTGGCCCAGGATACCCGGACAGGTCTCAGCGGCCAGGGCGTGTACACCGTGAACATCGTCAAGTCGGGCCTGGTAATCACCGCTCCGGCCATGAATGGCGTGGCGGGCAAACCCCTCACGGGGACGATCACCATCTCCGACCCGGGCGTCGCGTGGATTCAGGTCTCGCTATCCTCGGTGCCTGCCGGCATGACCTTCTCCATCAGTGGTTCCACCCTCACCGCGACCTGGGCGAAACCCGTCCTGGGCAGCTATAGCCTGAAAGTCAGCGCGGTTGACTCGGCAGGACGCACCGCCCAGGCCACTGTGCCGATCGTGGTGGCGGCAAAGTAAGGACTGGGTTCTCGATCCCCCCATCCGCATGGCTGCCCGCCAGTTGCATAGCGACTGGCGGGCCACCCCAGCAAGCGTCATCGGACGCACGCGGCATGATCAGCGGAGCGTCAGTGGAGCGCCGCTACAATCCAGCCCCCTATCAGGGCCGGCAATTTCCCTGCACTAACAGCCTTGACGGTTCTGGCAACAACTGATGGTGCTGGGTTGATCCAGTCAGCTCCAGGTGGTCATCCATGCGTGGTCGTCACAACAAACTATTAAGCAGCGCATGACTAACATATGCTTTCTTGTACTAGTTAAATAGGTAAAGTATATGTATGACAAAAGCATCACCCTCCCTCTCCTCACTTCCCCCTGAAGCCGCCAGTTCACTCGCCCGCCTGGGAGAAAACCTCGCGCTCGCTCGTGTGCGGCGCAAGGAATCGCAGCGGCAGTGGTCACAGCGCATCGGAATTTCCGTGCCGACACTGATCCGGCTGGAGCGAGGCGATCCCAGTGTGAGTGTCGGGATATACGCGACGGCGCTCTGGATGATGGGGCGCGCGAACGCACTGGGCGAACTCGCCGATCCGGAGAAGGATCTCGGAGCCCTGGAAGCTGACGTTCGTGCCGCGCGACACACCCGCGCTGTGCGATCGCAGGCGTCGATCGAGGCCCGCTTCGCCAAGCAGGCGAAGGAGGACAAGACCCCATGAGCGGCAGCGCTCTGTACCGGGTGGTCGACACCCTGTTCCTCTGGTACCTGGGCCGCCCGGAGCGGCCAGTACTGGTGGGGAACCTCAACCTGGTGCTCTCTGGTCGCGGGGTCTCGCTGCGGTATGCGCCCGAGTGGTTGCAAAACGGCTTCCCGCTGAGCGAGGACTTGCCGCTCGTGGACAGGGAACACCTGCCAAGGGAGAAGGGAGTCGCCGCCGGCGCGGTAGATGATGCACGTCCGGATCGCTGGGGCGAGCGAATCATCCGCCAGGTCGAGCGCCCCCCCAGGCTTTCCCTGCTGGAGATGCTGTTCTTCGCGGGAGACGACCGGTTCGGGGCGCTCGGGGTTTCCACCTCTGCCGAAACCTACACGCCGAGTAACACTGGCTCTCTGCCCCAACTGGCCGATGTCGATGCAGTCCACGAACTGGTCCGCAAAGTGCTTGCCGGCGAGATGATCGACGAGACTCATCGGCGCCTGATTGCACCGGGTGCGACGATGGGCGGCGCCAGGCCCAAGGCGCTGATCCAGATGGAAGGCGTCGAGTGGGTGTTGAAGTTCGCCGAAGAGGACATGTCCTCGGAGCCTTTGGTCGAGCACGCCGCCATGACATTGGCAGCCCAGGCCGGCATCACCGTCGCGGAAACCCGGCCGATCAAACTCGCGCGAGGCGCAGCCGTCGTGGTCAAGCGCTTCGATCGCGCGCCAGGCCAGCGGCTGCATGCGCTGTCCGCGAATGTCGCCTTGAAGGCGGCCGGATCGGAACTGTCCTATCCCAATCTGGCCCAGTTGCTGCGTCGACGCGGCTCCACGGAAGGTGGAGTAAACCGACGACAAATGCATGAGCTATTCCGCCGCCTGATCTTCAATATCCTCATCGACAACACTGACGACCATGAGAAGAACCACGCGCTAATCGTTTCTGACGCGCAGCACTACCTCCTGTCGCCCGCCTTCGATGTGCTTCCGACGGGACAGGCGCTGGGCTACCAGGCGATGGTCGTTGGTGTCGATGGCGCGGTATCGAGCGTCGACAACGCCCTGTCGATGTCACAGGCTTACTGGCTGAGCCGGCGCGAAGCGGTCGCCGAAGCGAAGGATGTGGCTGAAATCGTGAACCATTGGCGCGTGCACTTCGCGGCGGCCGGTGTCGATCGGAACACGATCGACATCCTGGTTACCCAGATAGACCGTTCCCAACTGCTTGAGCAGAGGCGCGCATTGGACAGGTGAGCTTGGGTGCGAACCTCGATGTCACGGGCCTGAACCTGTTTTACGGGGCGGCGGCTTGCGACTGGCAGGCCGCCCTGTACTTGAAGGAAGCGCACTGCCGACAGCAGTTCGGGCGTTGCTACCGAGCATCATGAGTGAAGCAGGACGGTGGAATTTTCCTATGGCTGGCGGGCTGGAATCGGCCAGTTTCAGACGTTCAGCCACCTGGCCGAAAGCTGCCACTCGAACGGCGAAAGTCAAACCTGCGCCGAAAACAAGGTAGGTGCATAAGGCCAACAATGGATTTCTCGATGCCGTTTGGGGTTATTAAATCCTTCTGATTCCTGTTCACCCCTGTTTTCGCACTGATCGTCCCCGCTTGTGCCAGAAGGCTAGAATCCGGGAAAACCCTGATACTCAGCGGGAGAAAGCATGTCGTTGCCGCAATACCTGATACCTGGCGTGGTGCTCGTCTTCGTCGTTTTCCTGGCGATGGCATTCCTCGTTTGGTACTGGCGCCCGTCGCGATATCTGCGCCGCAAGCTCAAATCCGTCATCCCCGCCATCCAGGCGCTCAAGCCAGGCGCGGATGCTGAGCCGGTCGATCGCGACCAGGTGGCGAAAATTTTGGAATTGGATGCGACCCTCGCCTACCTATGGAGCGAATACACCGAAACCCTGCACGAGCAATACGTTCATGTGGATGGCGAGCGGCGCCTGATCGCTGTCCGCGCCACGGTGCCCGCCGAAGTGTTTTTCAACACCCATGTACTGGTGGATACCCCGCTGAACACGGAATTCTTCCGCCACCTGCCGGGTCTGCTGACCGGCATCGGCATCATTGGCACCTTCTCTGGTTTGATCCTTGGACTTTCCGGGTTCAAAGCAACAGGCAGCGCCGAAATGGTCAAGGCAAGCCTTGACGGACTGATGGTAGGGGTGAAGGACGCCTTTTACGCCTCTGCCTCCGCCATCGGCGTGGCGATGCTCATTACCTTCATCGAAAAGATTGCTCTCAACCGCCGTTACAAGCAGGTCGAGCAACTCACCCAAGCCATCGACGCTCTCTACGAAGCCGGCGCCGGTGAAGAGTACCTGGCCCGTCTGGTCAAGGCCGCCGAAGAAAGCGCCACCCATACCGCCCAGCTCAAGCAAAGCCTGGTGGCTGATCTCCATCAGATTCTGACGGACCTGACCGATAGGCAGATTCAAGTGCAACAGGAATCTGTTCAGACTGCATTGGCACAGCTCGAACGGATTGCACTCGCGGTCGAAAGTGGCACCCAACGCCAAGATTCCGCCGTCCAGAACATGGTCAAGGAATTACTGGAGACCTTCATCAACGAGATGAAAGGAACCTTTGGCGGCCAGATGAACGGCCTGGGCGACATGATGAACAAGTCGGTCGAGGCCATGCGCGAGATGCAGGGGGAGTTTGGCAAGTTGGTCACCGACTTGCGCCAGACCGGGCAGTCCAGCACCGAGGAGATGGCCAAGAAACTGGGCGAGATGATGGACCAGGCCGATACACGCCAGAAGTTGCTGGAGGACCAGATGGGGTCGGTGGTCAAGGCATTGGAGGGGTTGGCAGCAGTTGAATAAAACATAAACAAATATTGACAAACGATAACTATTGGCGTAGTATGAGTCGTATGAAACTAAGTGCGTGGGCTAAAACTCAAGGAATTTGTTATACGACTGCATGGCGTATGTTCAGGGAC
>CAISDD010000327.1 GCA_903883985.1 uncultured Pseudomonadota bacterium
GTCCAACTTGGTGAGGATGATGCCGGTGAGTGGCAAGGTGTCGTTGAACGCCTTCGCGGTGTTGACCGCATCCTGGCCCTGCATGGCGTCGACCACGAACAGGGTCTCGATGGGCTTGAGGAAGGCGTGCAGATCCTTGATCTCTTCCATCATCGCCGTATCCACATGCAGGCGGCCGGCGGTATCGACGATGAGCACGTCGTAGAAATGCTTCTTCGCGTGATCGAGTGCCGCGTGGGCGATCTCCATCGGCGTCTGTTCCGGGCTGGACGGAAAAAAATCGGCCGCGGCCTGAGCGCTCACCACCTTCAACTGCTCGATGGCGGCAGGACGGTAGATGTCACAACTCACCAGCAGGATCTTCTTGCGTCCTTGTTCGCGGATTACGCGCACCAGCTTGCCCGACGACGTGGTCTTGCCGGCACCTTGCAGGCCGGCCATCAGGAACACGGCGGGTGGCTGCGTGGCGAAGGAGAGGGGGGCCGCAGTCTTACCCATTAACAGCGTCAATTCTCGGTGCACTACGCCGATCAGCACCTGGCCGGGCGTGAGGCTCTGCAATACTTCCGCGCCCATCGCTTTTTCCTTCACCCGGGCGATGAAGTCGCGCACCACAGGTAGCGCCACGTCCGCCTCCAGCAGCGCCACACGCACCTCGCGCAAGGCATCCTGGACATTGGCCTCGGTCAGGCGCCCCTGGCCGCGCAGATTCTTTACGACATGGGAAAGTCGTTGGGTGAGATTGTCGAACATGTTGGTATCGATTGGTTGGGATAAACTCGGCCAGTCTACCAGCCCGCCCCAACACCCATGTCGGACCTCCTCTACTCGCTCTGTACACTGGCCTATTTCGTTCTGGCTGCCTGGTTCTGGCCTGGCCGTCCAGGTTGTTGCCGCATGGACCCGCTGTCCCGCTTGCTGCCGCTTATTCCACTGAGCTTGCATGTGTATCTGGTGACCGTGGATGTATTCGACGGCATCGGCATCCACCTGGGATTTTCCACTTCGTTGTCCGCCATTGCCGCGCTGACCGTGCTGACGTACGCCGTGGCTTCCTGGCGCTACCACCTGGCTGGTCTGCAAGGTTTCGTTCTCGCCTTCGCCGGCACCACCGTGGCGATCGAAGCCGTCTCTCCCACGCCGCATGCCGTCATACACAGCGACATGCCCGCGTTCCAGTTGCACCTGGCCGTGGCCTTTGCCGCCTACGCCTTGCTCACCATCGCCGCTTTGCACGCCGTGCTCATCGCGCTGGCGGAAAAACATCTGCACAAGGCGGTGCGCCCCGCTATCGTCGCCGACCTGCCGCCGTTGTTAACTCTGGAGAAACTGTTGTTCCGCATGATCCAGGCGGGCTTCGTCCTGCTCACCCTGACCCTGGTCTCGGGCATCCTGTTTTCCGAGGAAATCTTCGGCAAGGCCGTGCAGTGGAACCACAAGACGGTCTTCGGCATCGCCTCCTGGGCGATCTTTGGCGCGCTCCTCCTGGGGCGGCGCATCCGGGGCTGGCGTGGCCGCACCGCCATTCACTGGACGCTGGCGGGCTTCGTCAGCCTCATGATCGCTTACGTCGGCGTGAAGTTCGTGCTGGAGGTGCTGCTGGGACGCTGAGGCGGCAGCCTCGCTACCGCCCTCAGCCCAGGCCGGCGATGATATTCACTGTGAGGGCGATGATCACGACGTTGAAGAAAAATGCGAGCGAGCTGTGCAACAGGGCGGTGCGGCGCAGGGCGCGAGCGCTGATCTGGACGTCGGATACCTGGAAGGTCATGCCCAGCACGAAGGCAAAGTACACGAAATCCCAGTAATCCGGCTCTTCGCCGCCTGGGAACTCGAGCCCGCCCGGGCGGCTGTAGAAGTCATGGGCATAGTGCAGCGTGAACAGGGTGTTCACGAATACCCATACCAGAACGATGGTGCTGACCGAGAGCAGTTCCTGAAGTGCAGCCCCTTTCGCATGCAGTTCCAGGCTGAGTGCGACCAGCGTGGATATGGATACGACCAGGCCGGTCGCCAGAACGGCCATGCGACCCTCTCTTTGCTGCTCCGCCCGTTGCCGGATGGATGCCAGGGTGGACCTGGACATCATGCGATAGATCAGGATGAGGTAGGTGGCCGTGGCGATATCGAAAGCCAGCAGCAAGCCGCGCGCGGGATGGTTTGGGTAGAGGGACAGCGCCAGAACATACACCAGGGCCGCGAACGACAGCCTGGGCCGGTTCCAGAGATGTCGGGCGCCGTGGCGCAGCCAAGTGCCCGGGGAAATCGGGGGGGGAGGGGCTTTCACGGGTCGTTTCCCCTGTCGTCCGCACCCACCAGTTTGGCGGCGAGCAGTTCCTGTTTCAGATAGGCGTACAGCACGGGTGCTGCGACCAGGCCGGGCAGTCCGAACAGACTCTCCAGGGTGATCATGGCCAGGAGCATTTCCCAGATGCTGGCGTCGACCGAGCTACCGATGATGTGGGCGTTGAGGAAATATTCCAGCTTGTGCACCAGCACCAGGAACGTCAGGGAGGCTGCGGCGACCTCGGGCGAGACGCCGAGGGAGATCACCACGATCACGGTGTTGGAGATCAGGTTACCCAGCACCGGCAACAGGCCCGCGACGAAGGTGATCAACACCAGCGTCTTGGTCAGTGGCAGGTGGACACCGGCGATGGGCAGGATCAGCAGCAGGTAGGTCGCGGTCAGGGTCGTGTTGACCAGGGAGATGCGCACCTGGGCGAACACCACCTTCCTGAAGGCGCCGCACAGGCCCGCCAGGCGCTGCAGCAAGGCTGCGGATAGCGGGCGGTAGGCGGGCGCGGTGAAGCGGACCTGGGAAATTACCGCGCCGATCACCAGGCCCCAGATCAGGTGTGCCGCGCCGGACAAACCCTCGAGGCCGCCGCGGGACAGCGTCTCGCCATGCGTCTTCAGGGCTGCTATCACCATTTCCCTCAAGGTTTCGGACGAGGTTGGCAGATAGATCAGGAGAAATTGCGGCAGATTCAGGCGCAGGCGGCCGATGGCGTCGGCCATTTGCGGCATTACTCTGGCAAAGTCGATGTCCGTCGCGAAGTGCAGCGCCCAGCGCCCCAGGATCGCGATGCCGCCCAGTATGCTCAGCAACACCAGCGCCAACGCCAGGGCGCGCGCGCGCGCCGGGCGTAGCGGCATTCGGGATGCCGCCATCGCCACCAGGGCATGCAGGAAAAATCCGCACAGTGCCGCAGCGACCAGGTGCTGCGTCAGGATCAGCGCGATTCCGCCCCAGATCAGGAGGTGGCTGCTCACTTGCGGCCCCTGGCTCAGGCGCATGCGGTTCATGCCGTGATCGTCTGCTTCTCCGGCCGAGGCCTGGGCCACGGCGCCAGTCTCGAGAGCCGCAGCAGCCAGACCAGGACCAGGCTCAGGGTAAATCCCGCCAGCACATCGGCGGGAAAGTGTGCGCCCAGGCTGATCCGTGAGAGCCCCACCCAGAGTGTGAATGCGACCAGGAGCAGGCGCACGGGGCGATTGGCCACGGCCCAGAGGCTGGCAGCGAGCAGCATGGCAAAGGAGGAATGCCCGCTGGGCAGGCTGTGGTGCAGTTCCAGTCGACCAACGACATGCACCGTGCCAGGCGGCAGGGCGAGTGGCGGTCTGGGGAAATCCAGCCATGGCTTGAGGGTGCCCAGTATCTGTCCTTCCAGCACATAGCCCACGCCGAACACGGCCAGAACCGACAGCCAGGCGTAGGCCCTATTCGCGCCGCCGCGCGCCGCGACCACGAGGCCGAAAGTCGCCATCAACGCCAGGTAGAGTGGGAAATTGGTATGGTCTCCGGCCAGGGTGCCCAACAGCATGAGGCGATCGAGCAGCGGGGTATGCACATCGTTGATGGCGTGGAACAGCGAGACATTCAGTCCGCCCCAATCATAGAGATAGGTGCTCATCGACGGTGCCATCAACCGATCAACACCATAGCCCACAGACCCATGCCGCCGGCCGCAGCCAGCCCCGCCAGCACAAACAGCCAGCGCACCTGAGTTAAGGCCGTGATCGAGGCCAACGCGATGGCGATCTGGATCAGGGTCATCGACTGGGCTAGATGGTGATGCGGATGCATGGCCTGCTCGCTGCGCTCGTTGGCCTGCATAGACAGGGCCTCCAGCGCTTCCGCCTGCTTCTTGATGACCTGTTTCTCTGCCGCGTATTTATCGATCTTCACCTTGTATTCCGCCTTCTTGCTGGCCGGTGCCAGGTCGGAGGCCAGTTCCATGAGGCGTTCCTTGTTGCTCTTGCCCTGATAGAAATTCCACTGGTCCGAGGCCTGGGTTTTCTTCAACACCGCCTCGTTCTTGTTGAGCATGGCTTCGTTCTGAGTGGCGCCGCCCTGATAGCTGACGATGGCGCCTACGGTAGAGAGTACGGCCGTGAAGATGGCGATGTACTGGGCCAGGCCGGGGCCATGCTGGGCTTCGTGTTCGAGTGCGTGTTCATGTGCGCCATGCACATGGAAATCGTGTCCGGACATGCGTGTGTTCCTCGTGGTGACTGGAAAAATTCGGGTTCGGCGGAATCGTTCCGCCTTTGCCGGCTGAAGCGTGGAAAATGGTAACTACTCAGGTGCTGCCGTATTTCTCCTTCCCCTTGAAGGGGAGGGGATTGCTGTGGTTGTATTAGACTATCGCTTCGACCTAAGCAGTTACGGAAAATGGGTGAATGATACCTTCCTCGCCCCGCCGCACCTGGTTGTTCCTGGGTGCCAGCATGTTGCTCTATTTTGCACCTGACCTGTTACTGCCCGCTGCCTGGCTTCATGGCGCCTTCTATCCGCGCCTGTCCAACGCTTACCAGAGTCTACTGGTCCTGGCGGGCTTCGCCTATGGGCCGGCGATCTGCCGCGCCCTGGTCGTACGGGAACTTGACGCCGGGCCGGAACGCGCCGCCGTTTCTCGTGTGCTGGCGACGCTGTCGGGGCCGCCGCTCGTGCTCGCGGATCACTCGTTGCCCTTCATCCTCACCGCCGGCTTGTTGCCGCGGCATTGCCAGGTGTTCGTTTCCTCGGCCCTGGTCGCGCGCCTGTCACCGATCGGGCTGCGTTTCCTGCTCGCTCGTGCAGCAGCGCACGCCAGCCTGAGGCAGCGCCTGGCGGCCTTGCTGCCGGTCCTGGTGCTCACCACCCTGCCAGACGACTTCGCCGCGTTATCCACTTGGTTGCTTCTCGGCGCAAGCTTGTTGCTCTGGCTGCCCTTGCATTGGCTCTTTGAACTGGACGCGGATCGCCAGGCCGCACGCCGGGTGGGTGAGGACTCGAGTGCCGCGCTGCTCGAAGTTCTGGCCGCCACCGCCTCGCCGCTTGATCGTTACCTCCCGCACCCACCCTTGCTCTGGCGCCTGCGCGCGCTGGAGCGCTGGCGTCAGCGCTGATTTCGTGGCGTCCGTTGAGGCGGTTTCTAGCTTGATTTTTTCTTCGGTGGAAGCAGGTCGGTGATGGTGCCTTCGGCCATCTCGGCGGCGAAGCAGATCGTTTCCGAGAGCGTTGGGTGGGCATGGATGGTCAGGCCGATGTCTTCCGCCGTGGCGCCCATCTCGATCGCCAGTACGGCTTCGGCCAGCAATTCACCGGCATTAATGCCGACGATGCCGGCGCCGATGACGCGGCCGGATTCCTTGTCCAGGATTAGCTTGGTTAGCCCCTCTGTGCGGGCGATGGACAGCGCGCGGCCACTCGCCGCCCAGGGAAAGACGCCCTTCTCGTATTCGATGCCACGGATCTTCGCTTCCGTTTCGGTCATGCCCACCCAGGCCACTTCCGGGTCGGTATAGGCGACCGAGGGGATGACCAGTGCCTGGAACTCGACCCCGTTGATCCCACCGACTCCGGCGATGTTTTCGGCGGCAACCTTGCCCTCGTGCACCGCCTTGTGCGCCAGCATGGGCTGACCGACGACATCGCCGATGGCGAAGATGTGGGCCACGTTGGTGCGCATCTGCTTGTCTACCGGGATGAAGCCCTGCGAATCGACTTCAACGCCTGCGGCTTCCGCAGCGATATTCTTGCCGTTGGGGCGGCGACCGATTGCCACCAGGACGCGGTCGAAGACTTGAACTTCGCTCTTGTCCCCGGCTTGCAAGGTGACCTGGATGCCGTCGTCCCGTGCTTCCATGGCGGTGACGCCGGTATTGAGCAGGATCTTCTCGAAGCGCTTTTCCATACGGCGGGCCAGGGGGCGCACCAGATCGGCATCGCAGCCTGGGATCAGCGCAGCACCCCGTTCGACCACGGTGACGCGGCTGCCCAGCGCGTCGTACACCGTGCCCATTTCCAGGCCGATGATGCCCCCGCCGATCACCAGCAGGCGGCCGGGCACGTCTTCCAGCGCCAGCGCGCCGGTGGAATCCATGACGCGCGGGTCGTCCGGCTGGAAGGGCAGTTTGATGGACTGGCTGCCTGCGGCGATGATGGCGTGGTCGAAGGAAAGGTTCTGGATGCCGTCCGGGCCACTCACCTGGAGGCTATGGGGGCCGGTGAACTGGGCCACGCCCCGCACCACCGCGACCTTGCGCTGTTTGGCCAGTTGGCTCAGGCCGCCGGTGAGTTTGGCGACCACCTCCCGGGCTTTCCACTCGCGCAACTTGGCGAGATCCACCTGGGGTGGGCCGAAACTGACGCCGTGGGCCGCCATTTCCTCGGCCTCCGTGATCAGTTTTGCCGTGTGCAGCAGGGCTTTGGAGGGGATGCAGCCGACGTTGAGGCAGACCCCGCCGAGATCCGGATAGCGCTCTACCAGGACGACTTGCAGGCCCAGGTCGGCGGCGCGGAAGGCGGCGGTGTAGCCACCAGGGCCAGCGCCGAGGACGAGCACCTGGGCGTGGAGCGGGAAGCGGAGAGCGGCAAGCTGCAAGCTTGGAGCGGGCATCGCTACTTGGCTCCCCGCTCCCCGCTCTCCGCTCTCCGCTCCCCGCTCCCCGCTCTCCGCCTTCAGCGTCAGTAGCGGCGTGCCTTGCGACACCTTGTCGCCGACCTTGACCAGCAGTATTTCCACCCCGCCGGCTTGCGGGCAGGGAATATCCATGGCGGCTTTGTCCGACTCCACGGTGATCAGTGTGGCGTCCAGGGCCAGGCTATCGCCGGGCTGGACCAGGATGTCGATGATCTGGACATCCTTGAAGCCGCCGATGTCCGGCAGTTTGATTTCGATGCTGTTGCTCATGGTTCGATCTCGAAGAGTTTTTGTA
>CAISDD010000328.1 GCA_903883985.1 uncultured Pseudomonadota bacterium
CGGCTGGATCACCCATTTAAGCATGGACAGGCCGTCGAAAAAGACGCGCATATTGCTCTGCAACATCACCGCGCCCAGCGTGCCACCGATCACGATCAGGAAGGCAGTGAACTGCAACAGTGAGCCCATATGCCCCCCCTCAAGCGCCTGCCCGCCGAGGATGGCAGAAAGGCCGAGGAAGATGCCGAGTATGCTGACGATGTCGAATTTGTTCATGCCCGGGCCTGAATCAAACGACCGACCATTCGCGCAAGCGGCCACGCAGCCGGGCGATGGCCTGGCTGTGCAGTTGGCAGATTCTGGATTCGGAAACGCCCAATACGGCGCCGATTTCCTTGAAGTTCATTTCCTGCTCGTAATACATGCCCATGAGCTGCTTTTCCCGTTCTGGCAGGAATCCCACCGCCTGCGCCAAAGCTTTCTTGAAGTGGCGTGAGGAGAGTACATCAAACGGGCCGTCTTGCACGTGATCGGCGAAGCGTTCCAGGAAGTCATCGCCGTCGGATTCGTGCAAATCCTCGTAGTAGACCAGTTGAGCGCCACGGGCGTCGTTGAGCAGATCGAAATAGGCGTGAATGTCCAGGCCCATTTCATCGGCGATCTCTTGTTCCGATGGCGGCCGCTGGTGCCGTTGTTGCAGCATGTGTACGGCGCTCTCAATCTGGCGGCCTGCTCGTCTCACATTGCGCGAAGCCCAGTCCGCCTCACGCAACTCATCGAGCATGGCCCCGCGCACACGCTGGGTCGCATAGGTCTCGAAATGGGCACCCTGATCGCTGTCGTAGCGGGAAACCGCATCCATCAGCCCCATCAGGCCGGCCTGTATCAGATCATCCACCTCCACGCTGGCAGGTAGTCGGGTCATCATGTGGTAAGCAATCCGTTTGACCATGGGCAGAAACTCCTGGGCCAACGCATTCTTATCCCTGCTTTCCGCTCCAACGTACATCCTGAGCCCTCTTCATGTCCGCTTCTGCGGTCATCCGGCAATACAGCCACATGCGCTGCCAATATTGTTCAAACTCCAATGCTTCGCCGACCGGGAGGTTGGCCAGCCGCTCCGCCATTATGCCCATTTCCAGGCTTCTTCCCGCACTCCCTCCCGCCATATGCGTGCGTGCTTGCGTGTATCCGATCGCGTCTGCAGCCGCGAGTATCGGGTGAGTACCCTCGCGCTGACGCGGCAGGGCGCCAAGATACCCGATCTGGATGCCAAGAAAACGCTGCGCGGTTTCCCTCAGTGTGGCAAACAGCGGCTCCCCCGCCGCAGCTTCCACACCTTCGACCACAACCTGCCAACTGCTGCCAGGCCAGACCGTATGTGCACTCTTCATGACCGTGTAGGCCTCGGCCAGCCGGCTTTTGCCGCGCGGCAGGACCAGGACCCGCACATCCGCAGTGACCGAAAGACTCTGCCCGGATATCGGGGCGCTGTTGAGCAGCAGCCACTGTGGCGCTTCCGTCTGGGTGCGCAAGCCGTCCGCGAGCGACAACGCTTCTCGCTCATCCATGCGAGCCAGTGCCGAGATGCCGTCCTGTGCGGAAACCAGATCGACACCCTGCCCGGCCGGATGGACCGCTTGCGCCAGGTCGCCAACACGAACAACGTCGAGCAGCGTGTAGCGCGTCAGGATACCCAGTAGAGAACCCACGTTATGCGGAGCCGCGGCTTCATCCAGAATCAATGCCTGGCCGCCGCGCCTCCCCAACGCCAGACCCAGCCCGGCGGTCACACGGGCATTGCTGCGCGCGTCCGGCCCAAGGATGCCGACGGCGCGAAAGGTGGAGTCGGCGGCAAACAGACGCCTCAGGCCAGTGGCCTGGTCGAGTGGATCAGCCAGCCGCACCCAGGCCTCCCCGTGAATTTTCACTGGCGGCCAGCGCGCTTTCCTGTGCGGCCGCCATCAGGATGGGGTAGTCGCCTTCCTCCTGCCTGAACGGCGAATCCGCCTGGCTCATGCGGAAGGCGCGGTCGGCCAGATAGGCCGGATTGGCTAGATGCAGGTCTTCCGGGACGCGCTGACCATTGGTGATGTAGTGCACCGGCATTTCGTGGCGGATCGCCACGTCCAGCACCGGGCCGTAGGTCAAAGCCTCGTCGATCTTGGTGAGGATGCAGCCGATCAGGCCGGGGCCGCTGTAGGCCCGCGCCACCTCTTCCAGCGTCACCCCCTGGCTGGGCGCACCGAGCAGCAGCAGGCGTTTTACGCCGCGGTCCACGCCCTGATTGGCCCCGCTGAGCAGGGCGACCTGTTCCGCTACCCTCTTATCACGCTGGCTCATGCCGACCGTGTCGATCAGCACCAGATGTCGACTGGAAAGATCGACCAGGGTCAATTCCAGGTCACTCTCGTCGCGTACGGCGAACACCGGCGTGCCAAGGATACGGCCATAGATGCGCAACTGATCCTGAGCACCGATCCGGTAGGTGTCGGTGGTTACCAGTGCGACCTTGGCCGCTCCGTGGCGCAACACCGCACGCGCCGCCAGCTTGGCCACGGTCGTGGTCTTGCCCACACCTGTCGGCCCTACCAGGGCATAGACCCCACCCTGTTCGACGATATCGTGCTCCGCCCCGGCGATGCGCAGATTGTGGCCGATGGCGGATTTCACCCATTTCAGGGCGCGATTCAGGTCCGATTCTTCGTTCGGCAGGCGGTCCAGCAACTGCCGTGCAAAGGCGCTGGAAAAACCGGCGGCGAGCAGGCGTTTCATGGTCTCGGCGCGCAGCGGATCGCGCCGCGTCAGGTCATTCCAGGCGAACCCGGCGAGTTGCCCCTCCACCAGCCCGCGCAACATGCGGATTTCCCTCGCCAGTTCGTGCACCTCGGGCTGCGATTCCGCTTCCGTGGGCTGAGATACATCGACACCAGAGTGCTGCGTGCCGAGTGCCGCGTACTGCGGCGTCGGGCGGGGAGGTGGACGGCTCTGCGCCTGCCGTGCCGGGGAGGGCCGAAATAATTGCGCCCCGGACTCGGTGCCCGTCCCGCCCCCCGAGGAGGTCGTATCGAGCCTGGAGCCGCCCTGCAAACGACCGGAAGTCGAGGCATCTCGTTGCGCTAGGTAATCCGCGAAGGCCGTAAGTTGCGGGCTTGCTTCCTCCAGCGTCATTTGCCTCGGAGGCACCGGCGCTGCGCGCGTGGGCAGAGGTGGGGGCAAAGGCGCCGGACGCGGAGCGTGGCTCAGCGCTGGCGGCGGGCGCGGAGCGTGGCTCAGGACCGCGGGCTCCGCCTGCGAGGTCAGGTTCGCCATGTCGAGATCGGCCACCGCGATGATCTCCACCCCACCCCCCACCTGCCGATTGGACAAGATGATGGCATTCGCACCCAGCGCGTCGCGCACCTGGCGCAGCGCATCACGGGTGGTGGTGGCGTAGAATTTTTTTATCATGCATTACCGCCGATCAGGCTGGTAATGCGGATGGTCTTGCCGTCCGGAACTTCGGCATGGGAGAGCACCTTCAGGCTGGGCGCGGAGCGCCGCAAAAAGCGCGCGAGGATGGCACGGATGGCGGGCGGTGACAACAGCACGGCGGGCAATCCCGCCGTTTCCTGGCGGTCCACTGCCCCAACCGTTTCCCGCACCAGGCGCTCGGCCAATCCAGGCTCCAGGCCGGCTCCGGCGTCGCCCCTTGTGGCCAGCGCCTGCATCAGGATGTGCTCCAGGTTGGGATCGAGGGCCATGACCGGCAATTCCTGCGCTCCTCCAAAAGTCTCGTGAATGATAGCACGACCCAGCGCGACCCTTACGGAGGCGGTCAGTTCGTCCGGATCCTGGGTGCGGGCGGCATTTTCCGCCAGGGTCTCCAGGATGGTGCGCATGTCGCGAATATGTACCTGCTCTTCCAGCAGGTTCTGCAGGACTTTCTGTACGCTGGTAACGGAAAGCATCTTTGGGGTGAGGTCTTCCACCAGTTTTGGCTGCTGCTTGCCGACGTGGTCTAGAAGTTGCTGCGTTTCCTCGCGACCCAGCAATTCTGGCGCGTGTTCGTTGATGACCTTGGTCAGGTGCGTGGCGACCACGGTGCCGGTATCCACCACCGTATAGCCGTAGGTCTGCGCCTGATCGCGCTGGTTGGCTTCTATCCACACCGCCGGCAGGCCATAGGCCGGATCGGTAGCGGTCTGGCCCGACACCACGCCGAGCACTCGACCGGGGTTGATCGCCAGGAACTTGCCGGCAATGGCCTCGCCCTCGGCCACGGTGACGCCCTTCAGGGTGACGCGGTAATTGTTTGGCTTGAGTTGCAGGTTGTCGCGGATATGTACGGGCGGCACCAGGAAACCCAGGTCCTGGGCAATTTTCTTGCGAATCCCGCGGATGCGCCGCAGCAGGTCTCCATCCTGATGCCGGTCCACCAGCGGCACCAGGCGGTAACCGACTTCCAGGCCGAGGCGATCCACCGCCGCCACGTCGTGCCAACCCACATCCACCGGCTCATCCGCCTTTGCCGGGCCGGCTTCGAGCGGCAGCGTTTCCGCAGCGGCACGGGTGCGCTTCAGCAGCAGGTAACCGATACTCGCCAACCCGCCGCCAATCAGCAGGAAGGCAGTGTGCGGCATGCCGGGAATCATACCCATCAGGCCGAGGATGCCCGCCGTCAGGAAGATGGCCTGCGGTCGGCCGAACATCTGGCGCACGATCTGCTGGTTCAGATCTTCGTCGCTGGAGACCCGAGAAACCACGATACCTGCGGCGGTGGAAATCACCAGAGCGGGAATCTGCGCCACCAGACCATCGCCGATGGTCAGCAAGGTGTAGTTGTTGGCTGCGGTCGCCAGATCCAGTCCGTGCTGCACCACGCCGACGATCAGGCCACCGACGATGTTGATCATCATGATCATGATGCCGGCCACGGCGTCGCCGCGCACGAACTTGGAGGCGCCGTCCATGGAGCCGTAGAAGTCGGCTTCCTGGGCGATTTCCGCGCGCCGCCGCCGGGCATCGTCATCGCCGATTAGACCGGCGTTGAGGTCGGCGTCGATGGCCATCTGCTTGCCGGGCATGGCATCCAGGGTGAAGCGCGCACTCACTTCGGCGATACGGCCAGCACCCTTGGTGATCACCATGAAGTTGATCAACACCAGGATGACGAACACGGTCAGGCCCACCGCATAGTTACCGCCTACCAGAAAATGCCCGAAGGCCTCGATCACCTTGCCAGCCGCATCGGTACCGGTATGGCCTTGTAGCAGCACTACGCGGGTAGAGGCGACGTTGAGCGACAGGCGTAACAACGTAGTCAACAGCAGCACTGTGGGAAAGACCGAGAATTCCAGCGGCTTCAGTGCGTAGAGGCTGATCAACAGCACGATCAGGGCCAGTGCGATGTTGAAGGTGAACAGCAGGTCCAGCATGAAGGGCGGCAACGGCAACACCATCATGCCCAGGATCATGATCACCAGGAGCGGCGCGCCGAGTTTCTGCCAGTTCACGGATGGCTTGAGGGCGGCTTCAGCCATCAGGGCTAGCCTCCGGTGGCATGTACCGAATGCCGAGGGCCGTATGCCAAGGGCTTAAAAGAAGTGCGGCACTCATGACGGCTTCCGGTTGGCGGGATCGAGATCCGCCGGCACCTGCCAATCGGCGGGGGGTGTCGGCTGCATCTGCCGTTGCAACTGGTAGACATAGGCCAGAACCTGGGCCACCGCCGTGAACAGGGTGGCCGGTATGGCCTCGCCCACCTCCACATGGCGGTGCAGCGCACGCGCCAGAGGAGGCGCTTCCACCACCGGCACGCGATGCTCTCTGGCCAGTTCCTTGATCCGTTCCGCCACCAACTGAGAGCCCTTGGCCACCACCAGGGGTGAAGCCATGGCGTTCTCATCGTACTTGAGCGCGACCGCAAAATGCATCGGGTTGGTCACCACCACATCCGCCTTGGGCACCGCCTGCATCATGCGGCGGCGCGCGGTCTCACGTTGCAGGGAGCGGATACGCGCCTTGACCTGGGGATCCCCCTCGGTCTCCTTCGCTTCCTGGCGCACTTCTTCCTTGGTCATACGCAAGCTGTGATGGTAATTCCATAACTGGAAAGGCACGTCGAGGGCGACGACAAGGGCAAAAGCCGCCGTCGCCGCCAGGAAGGTGAACAGGATGATCTGCGCAAAATGGCCGGCAGCGGCTTCGAGCGGCTCCGCCGCCAGGAGGAGGATGGCTTCGCGCTGGTGCCACACCATCCAGCCCGCGACCCCGGCGATCAGGCCACCCTTGAGTAGCGCCTTGAACAGTTCCACCAACGCCTGCCGCGAAAACATGCGGCCCAGGCCGGTGATGGGATTGAGCTTGGAAAAATCGGCAGCCAGCGCCTGAGGCGAAAACACCCAGCCAGACATCATCAGATTGGCAGCCACTGCGGCGATCACCACGCCCAGCGCCAGGGGCAGATAGAGCACCAGTCCATCAAGGCTGGCCTGCTTCAGGGCGCGCCCCATCATGGAAGGGCTGGCGACATCGGCCAGACCGAAGCGCATGCCATTCTGCATCAGGCGATGCAATCCCTGGAACATGAATAGTCCCAGCGACGAGATGACCCCGGCGCTCATCAGCAGCACGGCGAGCGACGCAAGCTCGCGCGAGCGAGGTACATTGCCCTCCTCGCGCGCCTGCGATAGCTTACGCCCTGATGCTGATTCTGTCTTTTCGAGATCGCTGTCTTCCGCCATCCTCGGGTCCGGCCGCCGGCCGGCTCAAGGTATTGATAATCCAGCGATTCTAGCAGCCTGCCGGGATTTCCGCGTTATGCGCAAAATTTCCTGGAGAGCGGCGCATACAGGCATGAAACCCTGTAAGTGAACGCACGCAACCTTTTTTATTCCATGTTCCGCCGTTGGCCTTGCCGTTGGTGCGTGCCTGCCCACGAAAGCCACCGCCGTATCGCGGGCAAGCCCGCTCCTGCGAGGGTTGTCCCGTAGGCCAACCCCAACACCCACCCCCGCAGCCTTGTGAGCAACGGGGGGCGTGGAAACGTATCAGGGATACGGCGGAAGAAACGGCATTCCGTCCTACGCTGGCAGTTTTCAAAGACGCAGGCAAGGATGCCTGCGCTACTTTTCGCAATTCAGACCTGGGAGTCAATCATCATGGCGCCGGTATCAAAGATTGTTGGGTTACGCCGACATGAAAAACCGTCGGCTAACCCAAGCTACGCAGCTTCGTTTGAGCCAAGCTCATGATGGTGCAATTCGATGAATCGGGCTTTCAGCCCTTGAAATCCTGCTTGGGCTCTGGACCTGGGCCGATGGCCCAGGC
>CAISDD010000329.1 GCA_903883985.1 uncultured Pseudomonadota bacterium
AATACCTTGCTGGAAAACCTGCATGGCACCCTGAGCCAGGTGCGCGGCAATATTGCCCAAGTGGCCGATGCGGTCACCCACCTTTCCAGCGCCTCACAGCAGGTCGCCCAGCGCTCGGAACAGCAGAGCAACGGGGCTGTCGCCATGGCCACGGCGATGGAGGAAATGACCGCGAACCTGGCCGAGATCGCCAACAACGCACGCTACGTAAATCAGGCTTCGAAGGAATCGGGTGAGCGCTCGCGCCTGGGCAGTGACATCATCGGCCGAGCCACAGCCGAAATGGGAGCGATTGCCGTCACGGTACGCGCCGGCTCGGCCTCGATCGATGAACTTGGTCAGCAAAGCGACCAGATTTCAGCGATCGTTCAGGTGATACGGGACATTGCCGATCAGACCAATCTGCTTGCCCTCAACGCCGCAATCGAGGCAGCCCGGGCGGGCGAGGCCGGGCGCGGCTTCGCGGTGGTGGCCGATGAGGTGCGCAAACTGGCGGAACGCACCGCGCAATCGACCCAGCAGATCGGCGACATGATCACGGCCATCCAGGGCAGCGCCGCGGGCGCGGTCAAGGTCATGGAAGACACGGTGCGCCGCGTCGGCATGGGAGTGGAGTTGGCCGATCAGGCTGGCAGCGCCATCACCCAGATTACCGACAGCGCCGATCATGTGGTGAAGGGGGTAGAGGAAATCTCCACCGCACTGCAACAGCAAGGACTGGCCGGGCAGGACATGGCGCGCCACGTCGAGGACATCGCCGGCATGACCGAGGAAAACAGCCACGCCGCCGGGCGGGCCGCCGAGGCCGCGCGTGAACTGGAAGCCCTGGCGGCGGACATGCGCCAGGCGGTGCAGCGGTTCCGGCTGTAGCAACCCGGCGTTACGTCGCAACCTTTGGCGGAACCGCCAAGCCGCCCTACCTGGGGCGGCAGCGTATGCCAGGAGCCACTCGGCTCCCCTCCATGAACCCCACCCATCTGCAAACCACCGTTTTGCGGGCATCTCCAAGCTGTTCTTGACCGTGTTGGTATGTCCGTCTGAAGAACCTGAACGCGCCTGCTGGGCGCGGTCTATTTCATCTTCAAAGGCTGATGCCCGGCAGGAGGAAGGCCGCCGCAGTGCAGATCAAACCCAGGGTCAGGTTGATGCCGACCAACACCCGGATGCGGTTCAATGCCACCGCCGCCGCCTGCCAGTCCCCCGCCGCGACGCCGCGTTTCAACGCGGCATAGGGCTGAAAGTAAAGATAGACATAGATCGCAGCCATGACGTAGCCGAGGCCCAGCATGATGTGCACGTGCGGCGGCATGACGGCCATGCCGCCGCGCTGCATGATCATCCATTGGCCAGAGATCAGCAGCACGAGTACCATGCCCCAGACCCAGGGAAAGAAACGCCCGAACACGCCCCGCCACAGCGCCAGCCTTTGTGGCGGCTCGAGAACCGCCATGGCGGCTGGACGTAAGCACTGGTGCGCGAAGAACATTCCGCCTACCCAGATGATGCTGGCCAGGACGTGAAGGAGGGTGAGCGAGGAGGGCAACATGAACAACTCCTGAAGAAATCAGGCCATGATCTTACCCCGTCCTTGCCCCTTGCCCCTTGCCCCTGCCTTGAACACCGATGTTTTTCTCAAAAAGGCAATGGCCGCTGTTTATACTTACGCCGATTTTCCCGCCGGTAACCGCCCCATGAGTGTGCCACTGAACGTCGTTATCCTCGCCGCAGGACGCGGTACCAGGATGAAATCCGAACTGCCCAAGGTGCTGCACCCGCTCGCCGGCGTGCCGCTGTTAGGCCATGTGCTTACCGCCGCCGACACCCTGTGTCCGCAGAGGATATGCGTGGTCTACGGCCACGGCGGCGAGGCCCTGCCGCAAGCCTTCGCCAGGCCGGATCTCGCCTGGGCGAAGCAGGAGCCGCAGCTGGGTACGGGACACGCCGTGCAGCAGGCACTACCTTACCTCGACCCGGAAGCGGTCTGTCTGATCCTTTATGGCGATGTGCCGCTGACCCGGCCGGAGACGCTGCGGGAAATGACCCTGATCGCCCGCGAGGGGGCGATCGCCCTGCTCACCGTGCGCCTGGCCAACCCCGCCGGTTACGGCCGCATCGTGCGCAATAGGCACGGCCAGGTGGAACGCATCGTCGAACACAAGGATGCCACGCCCGAGGAACGGATGATCGACGAAGTAAACACCGGCATCCTCTGTCTTCCCACTGCCAAGCTGGCCGGCTGGCTTATGCGCTTGTCCAACGACAATGCTCAGGGCGAGTATTACCTGACCGATGTGATCGGCATGGCAGCCAGCGAAGGCGAGCAGGTGATTCCCTGCCACCCGGCGACCGAATGGGAAGTGCTGGGCGTAAATAGCCGCAGCCAGCTCGCGCAACTGGAGCGTATGCACCAGCACACCGTGGCCGAGGCGCTGATGGATCAGGGAGTGACCCTGATCGACCCGGCCCGAATCGATGTGCGCGGCCGCCTGGAATGTGGCCGCGATGTGCAAATCGACGTCAATTGCGTGTTCGAGGGTCGAGTCGTTCTCGGCGACGGCGTCAAGATAGGCGCCAACTGCGTATTGAAGGACGTGACGCTGGCAGCCGGCGTGCTGCTGCAACCGTTCTGCCACCTCGACGGCGCGAAAGTCGGCGCGGATGCGCGCATCGGCCCGTTCAGCCGCCTGCGTCCCGGAACCGAGTTGGCGGAAGAAACCCACATCGGCAATTTTGTCGAGATCAAGAACAGCCAGGTCGGCTTCAACTCCAAGATCAATCACCTCGCCTACGTCGGCGACGCCACGGTGGGTAGCCGCGTCAATATCGGCGCTGGTACCATCACTTGCAACTACGACGGCGCCAACAAGCACCGCACGGTGATCGAGGACGAGGCCTTTATCGGTTCCGACACGCAACTGGTGGCACCGGTCACCGTCGGTCGCGGCGCCACGCTAGGTGCCGGCACCACCTTAACACGCGACGCGCCAGCCGGGCAGCTCACCCTGTCACGCGCCCGGCAGGTCACCCTTCCTGGCTGGCAACGGCCAGTGAAACAAACGGAGAAATAGCCATGTGCGGCATCGTCGGCGCCATCGCCCAACGCAACGTCGTGCCCATCCTGCTGGAAGGGCTGCGGCGCCTGGAATATCGCGGTTATGACTCTGCCGGCCTTGCCGTGTGCACGTCCGATGGCGCCATGCGGCGCATCCGTGCCGTGGGCAAGGTGGTCAACCTGACAGAAATGGAACGCGCCAACCCGATCCCCGGCAACCTGGGTATCGCCCACACTCGCTGGGCCACCCACGGCATGCCCGCCGAGCGGAATGCGCACCCGCACATGAGTGGCGAAAAGGTGGCGGTAGTGCACAACGGCATCATCGAAAACCACGCCGAACTGCGCGCGGAACTGATCGCCCAGGGCTACCGTTTCACTTCGGAAACCGACACCGAGGTCATCGCCCACCTGCTCGCGCACATCCTGGAAACCGAATCCGATCTCCTGACGGCCGTACAAATGGCTGCGAAGCGACTGGTTGGCGCCTATGGACTTGCGGTGGCCAGCCCGAGCGACCCGGACCGGCTGATCGTCGCCCGTTCTGGCAGCCCGCTGGTGATCGGCCTGGGGCTGGGCGAGACCTTCATCGCCTCCGACGTGTTTGCGCTGTTGCCTGTCACGCAACGCTTCCAATTCCTGGAAGAAGGCGACATCGCGGAAATTCGTCGCGAGGGCGCGCGGGTATTCGATGCCGCCGGCAATCCTGTGGAGCGCCCTGAGCGCCAGTCGCAGCTTTCCGCCGCGACCACGGACAAGGGCCCTTACGCGCATTACATGCTCAAGGAAATCTTCGAGCAGCCCTCGGTGATCGCGGAGACGCTGGAAGGCCGCATCCACAAGGGACGCCTGCTGGAAGAGAGCTTCGGTCACAAGGCGCAAAGGCTGTTCGACCTGGCGCGCGGCGTACACATCATCGCCTGCGGCACCAGCTACCATGCGGGCATGGTGGCTAAATACTGGCTGGAAGAAGCCGGCGTACCCTGTCACGTGGAAGTCGCCAGCGAATACCGCTACCGCAATGTGGTGGTGCCCGAAGGCACGCTGTTTCTCTCCATCTCGCAGTCGGGTGAGACCGCCGACACCCTCGCAGCGCTGCGCTTCGCCAAGACTGCGGGCTATGTCGGCTCCATGACGATCTGCAACGTGCCGGAATCGTCGCTCACGCGAGAATCCGACGTCACCTTGATGACCCGCGCAGGCCCCGAGATCGGCGTGGCCTCGACCAAGGCCTTCACCACCCAGTTGACCGCCTTGCGCTTGCTGACGCTAGCCCTGGCGCGACGCCGCGGTATGACGGCGGAGCAAGAGGCGATCCTGGTCGATGAACTGCAAGCCCTGCCGCGTCAGGTCGAAGTGGTGCTGGCCTTGTCGGATGCCATCAAGGTCATGGCCGCTTCCTTCGCCGACAAGAAGGATGCCTTGTTCCTGGGGCGCGGCCCGTTCTATCCGGTGGCACTGGAAGGCGCGCTGAAGCTCAAGGAAATCTCCTACATCCACGCCGAGGCCTACCCTGCCGGCGAGCTCAAGCACGGCCCCCTGGCCCTGGTCGATGCCGATATGCCGGTGGTCTGCGCCCTCCCGGACGACCCGTTGTTGGATAAGGTGTTGTCCAACTTGCAGGAAGTGCGCGCGCGCGGCGGCGAATTGTTTCTGTTCTCCGACTGCACGGTGAAGATCGAGCTGGATCGTTACCAGAACCTGACGCTGGACGACATCCGCCCTAGCACCGCCCCCATCGTCTACAGCATCCCGCTGCAATTGCTGGCCTACCACGTCGCCGTGCTCAAGGGCACCGACGTGGATCAGCCGCGGAATCTAGCCAAGTCGGTTACAGTCGAATGACTCGGTTCTTAGTCGGCGGCGCCGCACCCTGGTCTGGTGTGCCCTTACTGCGAACTGCAAACTATCCACCGGAGTTCCTATGGCCGTGATCGCGGTATTCAACCAGAAGGGCGGGGTCGGCAAGACCACCACCACACTCAACGTCGCCGCTTCGCTGGCGCAACTGGAGCGCAAGCCGCTGGTCATTGACCTCGACCCGCAGGCCCATGTCAGCCTGGCGCTGGGCGTGAAACAGCTGCCCGGAAACGCCAGCGCGGCGGCCTTTTTCCGTGACAAGACGCCGCTGGACCGTCTCACCCGCCGCCTCGACAACGGCTTGCGCCTGGTTCCCGGACATGCCGACCTGTCGAAGATCGATAGCATGCTCGCCTCCGCCCCGGGCGTGGCCGGCACCCTGAAGCGGGGCTTGGATGCGTCGCTGGCCTGGGAAGACAACCCCATCCTCATCGACTGCGCCCCGTCCCTGGGCGTGCTCTCGCTCAACGCCCTGTGCGCCGCAGACCGCGTGCTGATCCCGGTCACCGCCGACTTTCTCGCCATGCAGGGCTTAAGCCGCCTCGACCTGGCCATCGGCGTCCTGGAAAAAGCCCTCAAGCGGCGTATCGGGAGGCGCGTGGTATTCACCCGCTTCGATGAAACTCGCGCGCTCTGCCGCGAATCGCTGGCCACCTTGAAGGCACGCTATGGCGAGGCCCTGTGTGACACCCGGATCTGCGACGACCCGGCTCTCTCCGAAAGTCCTGCGCACGGCATGGACATCTTCGCCTACGCCGGCGACAGCCCCGGCGCACATGACTATCGGCTGCTAACCATGGAATTGCTGTCTAAGGGATTTTTCGCGTGAATCTCGCTACGGTAAGGTCGATCGTATGGAATCGTGATGAGCAAGCGTAGCTTGGGCTGACGGCAGGAAGCCCAACATCCACGGTTTCTCGTGGTAAGTACTGGCGCATAACTCATTTTGCCTTCATTAAGCTGGCGGCGCAGGCCCTCATCCCCGGCCCTTCCCCCGGAGGGGGAAGTGGAACTCTCTCCCCTCGGGAGAGGGCAGGGTGAGGGTGCCCGGTGGTAAACAAAATCCGTTTCGCAGCCTTACTTATCAATAGTGAAAATGCAACTGAGCAATCAGCAGATCCCCCCCCTCAACGCGATAAACCATGCGGTGCTCGTCCGTTATGCGGCGTGACCAG
>CAISDD010000330.1 GCA_903883985.1 uncultured Pseudomonadota bacterium
CGCCTGGCGAACCAGGGAAATGACGGTGTCCGGGGTCATATCTGGAAAGTCTGCACCAGGGATGCGATCAACAACCCCCAGCCATCCGCCAGCACGAACAGCATGATCTTGAAGGGCAGAGACACCAACATGGGCGAGAGCATCATCATGCCCATCGACATCAAGACGCTGGCCACCACCATGTCGATGATCATGAACGGAATGAACACGATGAAGCCGATCTGAAAGGCCGTCTTCAGTTCGCTGATGACGAAGGCCGGAACCAGTACCTTGAGCGGCGTGTCCTCAGGGCCGGCGAGGGGTGGCACTTTTGCCAGACGGATGAACAAGGCCAGATCTTCCTGGCGCGTCTGCTTGAGCATGAAGGATTTCAGCGGCACGGCACCGCGATTGGCAGCCTCCACCAGCGAAATCTGGTTGTCGGAATAGGGCTTCCAGGCGGTATCGTAAATCTTGTCAAACACCGGCCCCATGATAAAAAAAGTCAGGAACAGGGACAGCCCGACGATCACCTGGTTGGGAGGCGCCTGCATGGTGCCCATCGCCTGGCGCAACAGCGACAGGACGATGACGATACGGGTAAAGGAGGTCATCATCAACAGCGCCGCCGGCAGGAAGGACAGCGCCGTCAGCATCAGCAGGGCTTCGACGCTGAAGGTGTAATTGGTCGCGCCGCCCGCACCCGGCGTGCTGGAGAACGCGGGGATTCCAACTGCGGCCCAGGCCGGCAGCGCGATCAGCATCAGGGCGATTAGGCTGCCCAGCACGCCCAAGGAGACGCCTCGCCATGCCACAAACTTCACGCTGCAAGCCTCGCGCTCAATGCATCACCCCTCGCGCCTTCGCAGCACTTCCTTGAGTTTGTCGGAGAAGCCGGTCAGTGGATCTGTCCGCGGGGCCATGCTGGCGCCTTCTGGTCGTGGCAGAGTATGCAAGGTATTTACCTGACCACCACCCACGCCCAGAAGCAGCCAGGTGTCGCCAATCTCCACCACCACGACTTTTTCCCTCGCGCTCAGCATGACGCCGCCCACCACCTTCACCACGCCTTGCGCGCCGCTTTGGCCTGGGGCAAAGCGGCGCATAAACCAGAAAAACAGCATCAGCGCCGCGAGCACGATGAGCAGGCCCAACAAGCCCTGCAGGAAAGCGCTGCCTGTGGACAGCGTAGGCGGTGTGCCGGTGCCGACAGCCGCCCAGACCGGGCCGGCGAACAGCGTAGCCGCGATGACCCATCGCTTCATCGGTTGATCCGATGCAGACGTTCGGCTGGACTGATGATGTCGGTGAGGCGGATACCGAACTTGTCGTTGACCACGACCACCTCGCCTTGAGCGATCAGGCAGCCGTTGACCAGAACATCCATCGGCTCACCGGCCAGGCCATCCAGTTCCACAACGGAACCTTGCGCCAGTTGCAGCAGGTTGCGAATGGCGATCTTGGTACGCCCCAGTTCCACGGTGAGATGAACCGGGATATCGAGGATCAAATCCAGGTTGTTTGTCGCCGGCGCCACGGTCTCGGCGGCAAAATTCGGGAATATCTGCGCCTTGGGCGGCACTGCTGATACGGGGGGAGCCGCGGCCTTTTCCGCCACCTCCTGCTCAGCCAGGGCGGCTGCCCAGTCGTCCATGGCATCGGCCGGCGCCGCCGCGGTTTCCTGCTCGGCAAGCGCCGATGCCCAGTCGTCGGCGGAAAGGTCTTCCTGTGCGTCTTCGCTCATCGCCTGAGCCCGGCGCAGGACAGTCGGTCCGGCCCATTGAGCACACGATCAACCTTCAGCGCCAACTGTCCATTTTTCTGACCGTAATGGCATTGGAACAAGGGCACGCCATCAACTTGTGCCACCACGGCTTCCGGTACATCCAGGGAGATCACATCGCCCACCTTAAGATCGACAATCTGGCGCAAGGTCACGGGCGCCTGGCCGAGATTCGCGACCAGTTCCACTTCCGCATCCTGCACCTGCTGAGACATCTGCGAGACCCACCGCTCGTCCAGCTCGGCCCGGTCGGCCTGCATAGTACTGGTGAGCTGATCACGTATGGGCTCTATCATACTGTAGGGGATGCATACATGAAAATCGCCACCACCCGAACCCAGCTCGATATTGAAAGTATTCACCACCACCACTTCGGTTGGCGTGGCGATATTGGCGAACTGGGTGTTCATCTCCGAGCGCACAAATTCAAAGTTCACTGGGTAGATGGTTTCCCAGGCCTTCTTCATCTCCTCGAACACCACATCCAACATCTTGCGGATGATGCGTTGCTCGGTGGGCGTGAAGTCGCGACCCTCGACGCGCATGTGGTAGCGGCCGTCACCACCGAAGAGGTTATCCACGACCAGGAACACCAGGTTCGGATCGAAGACAAACAGCGCTGTGCCACGCAGCGGGTTGATGTGAACCATGTTCAGATTCGTGGGCACCACCAGATTGCGCACGAACTCGCTGTACTTGATGACCGTAACCGGACCTACGGAGATTTCGGCGCTGCGTCGAATCAGGTTGAACAGACCGAGGCGGAAATTGCGTGCAAAACGCTCGTTGATGATTTCCAGCGTGGGCATACGCCCACGCACGATCCGCTCCTGGCGGCCAATATCGTAGGCTCGAATGCCTCCGCTGACTTCCTCCGCCGACGCTTCATCGGGCTCGCCAGTTACCCCGCGCAACAGCGCATCAACTTCCTCCTGGGAAAGGATGTCGTCAGCCACGGGTGCCTCGGTCTTCCACTACTGGATGATGAAGGATGCGAACAACACTTTCTTCACTCCCTTGGAGCGTTTCTTCACCCCAAGCACTTCGTTGATCGATTTCTGTATCTCCAGCCCAACCTTGTCCTTGCCCTCGGGCGTCGCCAACTCGGCAGCGGTCTTGCTGGAAAGCAGACGAATCAACGCGTCACGTACCTCGGGCATGTGCACCTTGAGCTTCTCCTGAACCTTTGCATCTGCCAGGCGCAGTTGCACATCCGTCTGGAGAATATGCGACTCAGGATCGGACAGGTTGACGGTGAACTGGTCCAATTTTTCGTAGACCGGGTTCTCATCATCCGCGTCGCCCTCCCCCTCATCTTCGGTCGCCACGTTCGCAGACTTGGCTTTCTTATCTGCGGCCGGATGGGACATCAGCAGGTACGCGCCCACCCCGCCACCGACCAGAACCACGGCCAGCAGTGCAATGATGATGATGAGTAACTTCCCTTTTTTCTTGGGTACTACAACCTCGGCGGGGGCGGGGGCGGGGGCGGGGGCTGCTGCCATGGTCTCTCCGGATAGCGAATATATTACAGACAAAATATCATACAAAAACAGCGTGTTCGAGAAAAAAGCTTAAGTTCTTTATTACGGCGACGGGCGCGGGGAAGCAGTATCTTCCGACCTATCATCGGATGGATATGAGATTACATTAAAAGTGGGGGTTTTCGCCCCGATCCTGGCGATCTGCCGCGACGGTCATGCGTAGAGATCGACCAGACCCAGACCTCTACGGGGCGGGGCAGCAGGCAGGATCGAAGTCCTTGCCTCCCCTGAGGCCTCCCCGCGGCTGCCGCGTGGAGAACCGCCTGTATCTCTCTGCGCAAAAGCCTGATCGCGGACTTGCGTGTCGCCCAGCGAGATGCCCGCTTGCGCCATGAGTTCGCGCAACCTGGGCATGGCCGCTTCTATGGCCTCTCTGACCACGGGATGAGGTGAATAGAACTGAGCCCCGGCATCGCTTCCGCTGATCGACAAACGCACCTCTAGCGTTCCCATATGGGGAGGATTGAGCGAAAGATCGGCCACTTGCGACTGCCTTCCCGCCAGCCAGACTACCTTGTCGGCAAACTCGGCAGGAAACCCCTGGCTACGCACTGGGGTCTCGATCGCAGCCTGGACGCGTGGTTGCGGCGCCTGTGTCGATTGTTCGAAATGACTGAGTTGGCGCATGGCTACGAGATCAACCTGGTCTTTACCCCGCACTACCGCAATAGCCGAATCGAGCGCAGGTTTTGCCGCTTCGACCGGAACTCCGGCAGTGTCCACGGATTGGGATGCCCCGCCGACGGGCGGCAAATATTGCCCGGAAGCGGCCACATTAGCGGCAAGAATTGCCGCCGAGGGCGCTGCAAGCCGTGTTGCCGCAAGCTTTCCTCCGGCCGATTCAGCAGGCTTCGCGGGCACCGGGGCGGCGGCCGGGGGCAACAACATGGCGGACACCGCCGCCGCATAGGGCGTTGCGGACAGGTCGACGCCAGTCGCTTCTGGCTGAAACTTCTTAGCTGCCAATTTTCCCTGAACTGGCGAACTGTCGCCCCCACTCTGCGCCGGCGTCTGCGCCAGAGGAAGGGTCTGCGCTGGCGTCTGCGCCGGAGCTTGCGCCGGCGTCTGCGCCGGAGGAGCGTCTACTATGCGGGCGAGACGCCCGCGCTCCCAAGGTGCCTGCGCCAGAGGAGAGGTCTGCGCCGGTACCTGCGCCAGGGGGACCGTCTGCGCCGGAGGAGGTGTCTGCACCAGGTTAGCGCCTGCTATGCGGGCGAGACGCCCGCGCTCCCGAGGCGTCTGAGCCGGAGAAGCCATCTGCGCCAGGGGAACCGTCTGCGCCGATGCCTGCACCAGAGGAAGCGTCTGCGTCTGCGCCGAGGTCTGCGTCAGAGAGGTCGTCTGCGCTAGAGGAGGTGTCTGCGTCAGAGGAGGTGTCTGCGC
>CAISDD010000331.1 GCA_903883985.1 uncultured Pseudomonadota bacterium
GCGCCCCGTAGTCTTCAAAACCAAAATCGTGCTGGCGCAGATGCGTCCAGCTATCGAGGAGGAATTTCACCGCATCCGTGCGGGTCAACACGGGCAGCCACTCGACTACTGTGCATGTCAGGAAATGCTGCTTATCCGGTTCCAGGATGACGTATCGGCTTCGGCTCATGGCCTTGCTCTAGGTCGGGACGCTGGAGCGTCCAAAACTGCGTTCCCACGCTGGAGCGTGGGAACGATAAATGGTCCCCCGCCTCGGTGCGGGTTATTTCGACCCGGCTGGCAGTCAGGCGAAACTCCGCTGGAATGCGCACCGCCTGGCTGTTGCCATTGCTGAATACCCGGCTGCTCAAGGTGATCATGACGATCTCCCTATGTGTGCATGATTGTGTGTGTAGCGTAGCAAGCCCGTTAAGGCAAGACAAGGAGCCAGCGTAGGACTGAATTCGTGTACACCTCGCTGGCATTCGCGGGCAAGCCCGCTCCCACGACTGGCATTCGCGGGCAAGCCCGCTCCCACGACTGGCATTCGCGGGCAAGCCCGCTCCCACGACTGGCATTCGCGGGCAAGCCCGCTCCCACGGTACCCCCATGGCCATTCCCCGCACGCGCCCTCTCATGAGTACTCGCCGCCCGCTTCGCCCGGGCGAAGGTTCCCCTGCCGCGTCTCCCGCACCTCTTTCTGAGGTCGCTACGCCCGAGAAGCGCGTACTTTTGATCATGATCAAGTCGGTCGACGGAATGTCGGTAGCGAAGTTCCGCCCCCCCCGGTAATTGATGCAAACGCATCACGCCAGCTAGGCCTTCTGTACCCCATGCTGCGTTCGGGTGTCTTCTCAGGGTTTGCTGGGTTGCCGCCGTGTGTATTAGTCGAATCCCGATAGAACGTACTAAGGAGACATAAAATGTTGGCTTCCAGGGTTTTTTCATTGATAAGAATAGGGCTCCTGGCCCTGGCGGTCGGCGGCCTCGCCGGCTGCGGAAGTAGCGGCAGCGATGGCGCCCCAGGTGCCAACGGTGCCAACGGTACCAACGGTGCCAACGGTGCCAACGGTGCCACAGGTGCCACAGGTGCTGCGGGTGCCACAGGTGCCACAGGTGCCCAAGGCGTACCAGGCCTGCCTGGCGCCAATGGCGTGCCGGTGACCGATGGATCGAAGCTGACAGGCGACAACTGGGCCTTGGCCACGTTGGTCGGCACAGTGACCTCATCCTCTGTGGGCACAGACGGCAAGCCGGTCGCTAATTTCTACGTGACCAACATGAACACCGGCGCGCCGGTCAAGGGTCTGACCTCCAGCAACCTGGGATTCGCGGTTGCCAAGCTGCAGCCCGCAACCACCACCTGGCCCAGTCAGTGGGTTAGCTACGTCGTGGTCAACAACGCAGGCACGACGCTCCAGAAGCCCAGCACCGACTCCTATGTAACGGGCACCACCGGCCTGGTGGACAACGGGGACGGTACTTACCAGTACACGTTCAACAAGATCATCGACGGCAGGGCCACGACTTCGGTCCAGGCCATCGTTGCTGCCAGCACCGATACCGCCACCAACCTGAAAGCCGATTTGGGTGATCTGAGCTACAACGCCAATTACACCCATCGTATCGGTGTGCAAATTTCGGGTAGCCATCCTGGTACCGCGGCCGGCACGACTGTGTCCCTGCGTACGCCGACCAATGCCTTCCGTGACTTCATACCCGCGACCGGAGCAGCGGTCGCCGTCACCGACACCAGCCGCGACATCGTCGCCATTTCTGCCTGCCTGTCTTGCCACAGCAAGTTCACCTTCCACGGTGGCAGCGCGCTGACTGGCGTTGGCGGTTCACGTCAAGAAGTCAAGTTTTGTGTGCTCTGCCACACCGACCAGCGCAAGTACAGCGTTGCGGGCGTGACCTCCGCCGTCGGCACCGCGACCACGGTCGACAAGGTCGATGGCATCTCGCTGAAGAATATTCCCGTCTTCGTCCACAAGATCCACATGGGCAGCCTGCTCGTCAAGACCACGACCGACAGCATTGCCTTCAATGGATACGATTATTCGCAGGACGTGAGGAATTGCACCAAGTGCCATGACGGCACCGCGACCGCTGCGAACTACACCAAGGATGGCGACAACTTCAAGACCAAGCCCAGTCGTCTTGCCTGCGGCGCTTGTCACGACGGCATCAATTTTGCTACTGGCACGGGTACCGGTGCAGATGGCCGCCTCACGGGCCATGGTTACGGTGGTGTGGGTGGTGCTCAAGCCAACGACGCCAATTGCACGACTTGCCATACGCCTGCCGGCATCCTGCTGTCTCACAAAGTGGCTACGCCCCTTGATCCTTGCAACGCCTTGGCGCCTGCTGCGGGTTGCACGGCCAATGCCAACACCAACGCCTCCGCTCTGACGGGTACCAATGCGATGAGGCTGCCAGACGGCGCCGTTCGGGTCACCTACGACCTGAGTACCGTCACCATGAATGCCACCCGTCAGCCGGTCTTCAAATTCCGCCTGATGGATAGCACCAGTGGCACGGCTACGGCCCTGACGCTGAATGCGCAACCCGCCGCCGCTGACGCGACTGTGGAATTGCTGCCTAACTTCATCGGCTCGCCGAGTGCCTACTTCGTCGCCGCCCTGCCGCAAGATGGCATCGCCAAACCCGCCGACTTCAATATTTCCGCAAGCGCCTATATCCGCAATTGCTGGAACAAGACGGCAACGACGGGGACGTCGGCCTGCACGATGACTGCGGGCACGGGTACTGACCTTGGCTATTACCTGTTGACCCTCACCGGCGTGCAGATTCCCACGACGGCGGTGATGATGACCGGTGGCCTCGGCTACACGTACTCACTGCCGGCCACGCAGCCGTTGACCCAGACCAACGTTGGCGGGTTTGCCTACAGCGCCACGACGAAGGTCGGTGGTCTTAGCGTTCCGGCAACGAACGTGGCGAAGGTTGTGACGGGTACGCTGCCTACCGGCTTCGCTACGCAGTCCGCACGTCGCGTCGTGGTCGAAACGGCACGTTGCAACAACTGCCACAACAGCCTGGGCATCTTCGCCGAGAAGGCCTTCCATGCGGGCCAACGCAACGATGCTCCGACCTGTTCGTTCTGTCATAACCCCAACCGTGCCAGCAGTGGCTGGTCGGCGGCATCGACGACCTTCATCCACGGCATCCATGGTAAAGACAAGCGGACCGTGCCGTTCACCTGGCACGCCGCTGATACCGCTACCCCGGGTGTCTACAAAGATTTCTCGGGTGTCGGCTATCCCGGCCAGATGAGGAATTGCCAGCAGTGCCACGTGGCCAATGCCGTCAACTTCGGCATCAGCGCCAACGCCACCGCTGCCAACGGTAGCAATCTGCCGTATGCCACTGTGGCGACCGGCCGGTTCGCCACCACGCTGGGAGCGACAACCACGAGCTACACCTACACCGCTGGTGCTTGCGTGGCTGGGGTCTCTGCTACCGCGCAGACCGCTGTTGGTGCCTACTCGTTGTCGCCGTATGTCGTAGCGCTGGGCAACAACGTGAGCTTCGGCAACGGCTTCACCGCCAACCTGGGTACGACGGCCACGACCACGGCCTGCACGGCTGACGGCGTCGCGTACTCCGTCGCTGCCGGTAAAACTCGTGAAGCGGATGGCAACTCGCTGGTGAACTCGCCGATCGCGAATGCCTGTTTCGGCTGCCATACGAGTGACTCGGCCATGGCCCACATGTCGGCCAACGGCGGCAAGCTGTATGTCACGCGCGCGTCTGTCACTTCCGGCGGCAAGCTGGTCAACAGCGAGCAGTGCATGGTTTGTCACGCACCCGGCAAGGTTGCGGATACCGAGGTGATTCACAAGCCTTGATCCGCAGTAGTTGGACTAGCCGCGTCGGTGCAGTGAGATGCCGGCGCCGCTAGAATGAGGCTAGCCCGAGTGTGGCGACACATTCGGGCTATTCATTGGTGGCGATGCTTTGTGTAGCAGTCGCTTTGAAGAATCCTCAGAAGGGAAACCATGAAATACCCGATCCTCTCCGCTGCCGTCGTCATGACGGCATTATTATTCAGTGCGCATCCGTCCTGGGCCACGGAAGTCAATACAGACAAATCCGGTAACCTGGAGCCGACGCGGAAAGAAAGCGCCAGTCACGAGGCTGCGCGAAAAAGCAAGCTGGCCGAGAAGCAACATGCGGCAGCCAAGATAAAACTGGTTAACATCAACGCCGCAACCAAGGCAGAATTGATGAAACTTCCTGGTATCGGCTCAGCACAGGCCGATAAGATCATCGCGGGCCGACCCTACGGCAGCAAGGCCTGGCTCGTGACCAACAAAGTCATTACCGAGGGGGAGTTCATGAGCATCCGGAAATTGATCGCAGCAGGGGATGGCCCCGGTACGGCCGACCTACTAAAGAAAAAGAAGTAATGCTGGAAGATTTTTCTGAATAGACGGAAAATCAGGCAGCGAGACTTGTGTGTTATTGATAGCGAGCGAAGGTATATGAAATCCACGATTGTGCGGTTGGGGTTGCTGGCCACATTCATCGCCACCATGGCGGGTTGCAGTGGCGGTGGCGGGGGAGGAACCTCATCGGGTACTGCACCGGGCAACGGGTCGCCGGCGTCTATCGCCGCCTCGAACGTCGCGGCAAACAATACCAGCGGAAATCCTGGCTCCGCCTTCAGCCTTGTGGTCGATGCGGGATTGGCGCCGGTAGAGGTTAATAGCCCTCTGGTGACGAGATTTACCGTCATCGATTCTAGCGGTCGATATGTTCCTGGTTTGAAGTTGTACGACCCCGCAGCTTCTGCGGCTGACCCCTGCAAGGGTGTCAATGTAAAATTTGCCATCGCCAGGTTGAATAGTGTCGAGGGCACCCCGCAGTGGCAGAGTCTGATCACGCTGCAAAGATTGGCGAGCACCAATCCTCTGGGCTACCTCGAAGGTGCGACCGACCCTGTGCCCACGAGTGCTATTAGCAACCCCACAGTCATCGATGCGACGCATCCGCAATTGGTGGGTATATTGGAAGAAAATGCAACGGTGGGCTATTACACCTACCGATTCGCGACCGATGTGACGAATGCCAGCGCTTCGTCCACGACGAGTAGCGCGAGTGGGAAGATATTTACCAATGGAAACGTCGTAGCCAAGGATAACGCCACGATCCATCGCCTCGGCATGCAGTTGTGTTTCGTCGACCCGCAGACCAAGGCGACGGTGAAGGTCAATCCTTACATCGACTTTACGGTGAGCGCGAGTGGTGTTGCGAACCCGGTCAAGGACAGCCAGAGCAAGCTCACGGATGCCAGGAAGGTTGTGGATAGAGCCTCCTGCAACGAGTGTCATCAGACCTTGGCAGCGCATGGCGGGGGCCGAGTCGATCCGAATTATTGCGTGGTTTGTCACAATCCGGGTAGCACCGATTACCAGACCGGAAACTCGATCGATTTCAAGTTGATGATACATCGGTTTCATATGGGTAAAAAACTGTCCCAGAATTTCAAAATCCAGAGCTTTGTAGCACGGGATCTCACGGCCGGTGTGCTGACCGGAGTGGATTACCCGCAGGATCAAAGAAATTGCGTCAAGTGCCACGATGGCGCATCGACGGCAACCCACCGGACCAAGGATGGCAACAACTGGATGACTCAGGCCAGCAAGAATGCCTGTCTGGGCTGTCATGACGACAAGGTCTTGTGGCAAACGAAACATGACAGCATCTTCAAGGCAGCGGGCTATCCGCCGGGAACCCCGGAATCCCATTCGGATTCAATATGTAGGGATTGTCACGTTAATAATCCTGCTCTTGCCGTCGCCGCCTCTCACGCCATTCCGGAATTGAGCAATGGTGACCGCTATCAATACAATATCCATGAGGTCAAATGGAATGCGGATCGTTCTGTGACTGTGGAGTTTTCCGTCAGCAATCCCAAGGATGCTAGCGTTTACAATATCAAGGACGCCAGTTATCAGTACACCACCGTGGATGTCGCCGGGACGACGACCACCAGGAATTTTACTTTCGGCGGCTTGACCATGTTGTTTGCCTGGGGGAATGGCGATTTCAGCAACACAGGCGCAGTTTCGGGTAATTCCTGGAGTAGCCGTTGCATCGTCACGCCTGTTGCTTCTGCCAGTTGTAATGCGACGACGGGGTTCCCTGCCAGTATCAGTGGCGGTTCACTTGCAACCCGTGGGCAGCCCGTCACGATCAATGCCGAATTTGACTCGGTGCTCGTTGCTGGGAGCAATAATCACTTCAAGGTAACTTCCACCCCCCTGCCCATCGCGACATCCGGTATGGGGCTTGTCGCCTTCCAGGGGGCCATAAGTCAGAAGAAAGACGCAAATTCCAGCTATGCCATACCCGTCAAGAATGCAGTAGCGAATTTTGCCATCGGTGGCAGTGGTACGGCAGTGAATCGCCGGGGTATTGTCAGTTCCGATAAGTGCAACGCCTGTCATGGTAAATTCATCAATCTGCATGGCCATGCCGGAAATAGTACCGATATCGAGGTTTGTGTCCTCTGCCACACAGGAAATCTCGATGCGACTGGCGCGCGCTTGCTCATGCATAACGCCGACTCGGGGGATTTCAAGCGCATGATCCACATGATGCACAAGGCGCAGGGCGCGAATTACCCTGTCATGCCTTCTACACTCTTAACTACGGCGACGAGTGCTTTTGGGGGGGCCATGGCGGGCAGTTACACGGGTGTCATGAACTGCAACGTCTGTCATGTGAATGATTCGTATAAGCAGAATATTTCCATTATGGGAAGTAGCACAACCATCAGTTCTGCGATATCGCCCAAGGCTTCGGCGTGCTCCGCGTGTCATGCCGATACAGACCCCGCCAACCCAGTGATGAAGAATCACATGATCCAGATGGGCGGCGCTGCCTTCGGTACGGTCAGCCAGGCAAACATAGGCACGGTGTTCGAGGCTTGCGACGGCTGCCATCTGGCGGGCACCGTGAAGCCTGTCGATAGCGCGCATCAACTGGGGCAGTAAGCATCTGTTGTCGGCATGGGAAGGCGTGAACAACCTTCCCATCTTTACTCATACATCGGAAATTATTATGAAGCGATTCAATACACGACTAGGCATTTTGGTGGCAATTGTATTGAGCTTGAGCGCGTGCAGCCAAAAGAAAACGGATGACGAATCCGAGGCGAAGGCGGCAGTCAGGGTAAACGGTCAGTCGATTTCTTCTGCGGAATTGAACGCCAAGGTTGGTAACTCACAACACGGTTCACTTGTGCCTATCTCGAGCGCGATCATGAAAATGACCGTAGATACAGAGTTGTTGCGTCAGGCGGCTATCCAGGAAAAGCTTGATGCGGACGTGGAGGTGCGCGCGAGCCTCGCAAATTCCAACCGTATGATTCTGGCTTCGGTTTACATCAAGAAAAAATTCTCGGCCATTGGTAGTCCAAGCGAGTCTGACATCGGCGATTTTTATAAAAAGAATCCGGAACGTTTTTCTGATCGTAAGCAATACGACATGCAGGTGTTCGGCATTCAATGCCCCCCGGATAAAGAAGCGAACGTGCTCGCCCAGTTTGCCAAGTCAAATAAGCCGGAGGCGTTCGATCAGTGGTTGACCCTGAACAATGTGCCTCACAACATCAGCCCTACTAGCGTCGCTGGAGATCAGTTGCCCGACGAGGTATTGCAGAAAATCAAAAACGTTACTGCGGGTGGAACCGTTATCCTGGATCGCAAGGGTCAGATCAATGTGGCGTTCGTCATCAATGTGCAGAAGCAACCCGTGCCTTTGTCTGATGCCCGGAGTTCGATTGTCAATACCATTTCCGAAGCGCGTCAACGTGAAGTCATGAGCAACTTGATGAAGCAGCTCCACGACAAGGCGAAGATCGAGTATGTATCGCCTTTCACGGAAAGCGGTTTTTCTCCCCCCGCAACCCAGCATTAACCTCTCTGCCGCAGTTTTTTTAGCGGCGGGGTGGTTTAACCTTGTACTCTGATGCCGTATAGGCGAACCGAACTGAATTGGGACTAAAGCGCATGTTTGAAAAACTTGTGAAATCAGGGGTGATCGGTGTCGCCCTGTTGTTCATGGCGGCCTTGTATCCCCCAGCCAGGGCGGAAGACGAGGTCAAGGCCGATGAGGTCAAGGTCGAGGAGGTCAAGGTCGAGGAGGTCAAGGTCGAGGAGGTCAAGGTCGTCGTGGAGATCGACTTGAAGAATCCGCCTCTGCCCAAGACTGTGGAGGAAAAGGCGACCCGGATCGAGCTGCTCTCGAAGCAGAAATACAAGGACGCCCAGACTTGCGTGGGCTGCAACGATGAACAATACGAGTACCCCGTGTTCTCGCTGTTCAAGACCAAGCATGCCGTGGTTGCGGACCCTCGCAGCCCGATGGCGAACCAGCAATGCGAGAGTTGCCACGGGCCGGGCACCATGCACATCAAGGCGAAGAAGCAGGGCAAGCGCTCCGGCACGATCATCAACTTCGGCAGGAAATCCTGGGCCCCGGTCAAGGAGCAGAACGCTATGTGTCTGGCCTGCCACCAGACCCACGAGCGCATCGAATGGCGCGGCAGCAAGCACGATTTCAATGGGGTGGCCTGCACCTCCTGCCACAAGATCCACGTGGCTCGCGACCCCATCCTGGACCGCGAGCAGCAAGTCCGCGTCTGCGCCAACTGTCACGTCGACAAGCAGGCCAAGTTCCTCCAGCTTTCCCACCACCCGGTTCGGGAAGGGCAGATGGCTTGCAGCGAATGCCATAACGTCCATGGGGAAGATGGCAGCGGACTGATGGTGAAGGCCAATACGCGGGCGAAATGCGTCTCCTGCCACGCCGAGAAGCGCGGCCCCTTCCTCTGGGAGCATGCACCCGCCGCCGAGGATTGCACCCTTTGCCACGACCCGCACGGCTCCAATCAGCCGGCCTTGCTGAAGAAGCGCGCACCGCAGTTGTGCCAGGAGTGCCATGACCCGGCAGGCCACCCAGGTGGCAGTTACGGCGGCGCCAGTCTCGCGGGCGGCAGTTTTTATCTCCAGGCCAAGGGGTGCAGCAACTGTCACTCGGCGGTGCACGGTTCGAACCACCCGGCCGGCATGACGCTGTTGCGTTGATCGCGCCGACACCAGGACGGACAAATGACCAGCCATTCCCGAAGCGTATCGAAGAAGAAGCTCATGTCTGCTAACAAACACACCCTGCTGTACACGCTGATTCTGGCCGCACTCATGCTGCCGCTCACGGCCGAGGCGGCGAAGAAATCTGATGATGGCGACGGCCCTGCTGCCTGCGACGATTGCCCCGACTACAGCGGCTGGTCCGGCTGGGTGGAAGGGGGCTTGGGCGCACAGTCGAGTGACGACGTCCACTTCGGTCGTTATATAGGCCGCGAGAGCCGGGGCGGCACGATCAATGCCGACGGCGCAGTGCGTTATCGCGCCAAGGACGGCCGCTATGCCGACCTCAAAGCGGTAGATCTCGGGCTCACCTCGCGCGACTTGCAACTGGATGGTGGCGTGCAGGGCAAGTACGGTGCAGCCTTCGAATATGACCAGATCCCCAATTACCGCATCCACGATGCTTTCACCCCCTTCCAGGGCGGCGGCACGCTTCCTGCTGGCTGGGTGGCCGGCAGCAACACCGGCGCCATGGCCGGCCTGTCGGGTGCGCTGGTGCAAACCTCGCTCAAGACTCAGCGCGATCGCACCGGGGTCAAGTTCAACTACATCCCGGTCACCGATTGGGAAGTCACTGGCTTTTTCCGCCACGAGAAGAAGGAGGGCACCCGTGACGTGGGTGCCAGCTTCGGTTTCGGCTCGATTTCCATCCTGCCGGCCCCAGTCGATTTTCAGACCGACGACTTCGGTATGACCGTAGGCTACAAGGGCCGCAAACTGCAAGGGCAACTCGTCTACACGGGTTCGTTCTTCAAGAACGGCAATGCCGCGATCAACTTCGCCAACCCCTATTCGGTTCCGATAGGCGTGGCTACCGGTGCGATCGCCGAGTCTCCCGACAACCAGTCGCATCAGTTAAGCGGCCTGCTGGCTTACCAACTGTCGGAGAGCACCCGCATCGGTGCGAACCTGGCCATCGGTCGCATGACCCAGAACCAGGCTTTCCTGCCCTACAGCAGCAACCCCGGGTTTGGCATGCCTTCCACTTCCAGCCTCGATGGCCGGGTGGATACGACCCAGGCCAAGTTCGACATCAGTTCACGCCCCGCCCTGCGGTGGCAACTGAATGCCAGCTACACCTACAGCAACCGCGACGACAAGACCGACGTCCATGCTTATCAGAACGTGATCACGGACGCTTATCAGAGCTATTCACCGACGTCCACTCCAGGTACGTCCGCCCCGGTCACGCGCAACAACCGGCCCTATAGTTTCGAGCAGCGTCTGTTACGCACCAGCGCGGCCTATGCCCTGTCCCAGGGGGCGAATCTCTCTGCGGGTTTCGACGATAACCAGATGAATCGCAGCTATCAGCCGGTTCAGAAGACAGACGACCGGACGCTGTGGACCAAGCTCAAGCTGCATCCCACCGAGTCGATCGAGACTACGTTGAAGTATTCGTATTCGACCCGGGATGCCTCCGCCTATGCCACCTCCTCCCCCGCCGCAGCGTTCCAGAATTCGCTGTTCCCGGAGTCCGGCGTGGGCAATGCCAACCCCCTGATGACCGCCTTTGAATACGCGGATCGCCGCCGCAACAAGGTGGGATTCGAGGTATCAACCAGCCCGCTACCCCAGCTCTCGCTGGATCTCAGCGTTGATTACTACCGGGACGATTACCCCAAAACGGTGCTGGGACTGAACAATGCGAAAGGGACCAGCGTCACGCCTAGCGCCACCTATGTCTTCAGCGATCGGCTGTCTTCTTCCCTGTATTACAGCTATGAAAAACTCGATTCCGGCCAGGCCAGCAGTTACTGGATGACCGCTCCGGCCACGAGCACCCTATGGGCGGAATCCGACAGCAACCTGACCCAGACGGTGGGACTGAACCTCACCTGGAAGGCGATTCCCAAGAAGCTCGATCTGGGCGCGGATCTGGCGTATTCCGACTTTACCGGCAAGATCCACTATGTCGGCACGACCGACCTGCCGGATCTCGGCTCCAGGATGACGTCCATCGGCATCCACGGAACCTACAAGCTGAAGGATCAGCTTTCCTTGCGTGCCGGTTACCGCTACGAGAAATACAGCCAATCCGACTGGGCAGCCGCGGGTGCGGCTTCCACCCTGCCGCAACTGCTCTCGATGGGCACGGTTCCGCAGAACAGCGAAACCAGCCTGGTGACAGTTTCCTTGCGTTACGACTTCAAATAGGCGCGTTAACTAATGTCGCTTAACTGATTTTGTCTTCATTAAGCTGCCGGCGCAGGCCCTCATCCCCGGCCCTTCCCCCTCCGGGAGAAGGGAGAGGGCAGGGTGAGGGAGCCCGGTGGCAAACCAAATCTGTTTCGTGGCCCTACTTACCTTGTAGCGGCAGTGGCTGCGATTTTCCCGTGGCAGTGAGTTTTTCTGGATGGAGATGGGCATGTTGAATCGGACTTTGGCGTTGATCCTGTTGTTTTCTTCGCCGCCGGCATTCGCGGGAGAGTTTAATCAGAAGTCCGAACTGGTGCAGACCTGTGGCGCCTGCCACGGCGTCGATGGGAACACGCTCCTGCCTATCGCCCCCAACCTGGCAGGCCAGGAACCCGGATATCTTTTATACGAATTGAACGCCTACAAGACCCATAACCGCATGGATGATTTCATGGGGACTTTTGTGGACCCACTCACGGACGAGGATATTTCCAGGTTGGTGGAGTACTACAAAAAGCAGAAATTCATCCCGATGGCTTCGACGGAGTTGCCAGACCCTGTGTTGCTGGCCCAGGGCGCTTTGTTATACAAGAAGGAGATCAAAAAGGTGGGTCTCTCCTGTGCGGATTGCCATGGCGAAAACGCGGAAGGCGTGGAGAGCCGGATATTGTTGAAGGACTTTCCGCGCCTGGCCGGACAACCCTACGATTATCTATTCGCCAACCTGCAGCAATATGCACAACGCATGAAGCATTTCAGCATGCTGGGAATGAAAGTCGCCGCCGCATCCTTGTCGGACGACGAGATCAAGGCCCTGGCGACTTATCTGTCCAATCTGAAATAGGCATTCGGCGGATAACGCCGGCTAAATGCCGCCGGCTCATCCGCCCTAAGCGGCCTTCCCTGTAGCGCAGGCATCCTTGCCTGCGTCTTTTAACAGACCAGCATTCGGCGGATAACGCCGGCCCGGCTCATCCGGCCTACGCGGACTCTCAGGCGCTACGCCGCTTGAAGTCGAGGTGTCCGTCGATGATGGTGTACGCTACCCGACCGATCATCTCCAGGCCCAGGTAGGGGCTGTTTTTCCCCAGGCTGGCGAGGTTGGTGGGGGTGACCTGCCAGGCGGCTTCCGGGTCGAACACGCACAGATCCGCGGGCCCGCCGGCGGCGATCACGCCGGCATTGACGCCCATGATGGCGGCGGGCCGATGGGTGATGTAAGCCAGGGCCCGAGCCAGAGGCAATCCGGCTTCGGTCGCCCACTTCAGAGTTAGCGGTAGCAGCAGCTCGACCCCGGTGGCACCCGGCTCGGCTTCCTGGAACGGCAGTTCCTTGGCATCTTCGTCGACCGGGGCGTGGTCGGAGCAGATCGCGTCGATCACCCCTTCTTCCAGCGCCTGTCTCAAGGCGTCTCGGTCGCGCTGGCTGCGCAGCGGCGGCACCAGATGGCAATTTGGATCGAAGTCGGCGACGTCCATCTCGGAGAGGTGTACATGGTGGATGTTCACATCGCACGTGATGGGCAATCCGTCCTTTTTCGCCTGGCGCACCATTTCCACGCCGGCGCGGCTGGACAGGCGGCACAGATGCACACGCGCACCGGTTTCCCGTGCCAGCAGCAGGATGGTGGCCAGCGCCACAGTTTCCGCCGGTACGGGAATAGGATGCAGCCCCAGTCGCGCGGCCACCACGCCATCGTGGGCGACCCCGTTCTTCGAGAGATGCGGGTCTTGCGGGCGTAGCCATACCGAAAAGCCGAAGGTCGCGGCATATTCCATGGCGCGCAGCAACACCTGAGTGTCGACCAGGGGTGCGTCCGCCTGGCTGAAGGCGATGCAGCCGGCTTCATGCAATTCTGCCATCTCGGTCAGGCGTTCACCCTTGAGGCTGCGGGTCAGCGCGCCCACCGGATAGACACGGGGACCTGGCATGGTGCGGGCGCGGAATTTGAGCATCTCCACCAGGCCGGGTTCGTCCAGAGGTGGGTGGGTATCCGGCGGACAGGCCAGGCTGGTCACTCCGCCCACGGCCGCCGCATGCATCTCGGACTCCAGTCCGGCGATGTGCTCCAGCCCCGGTTCGCGCAGGCGCAAGGACAGATCCACCAGGCCAGGACAGACGATCAGGCCGGAGGCGTCGATCACCTGATTGGCGTGGAAGTCGGTTGGCATCGTTCCCATGGCCTGGATGCGCCCGGCGGCGATATAAATATCCTGGATCGCGTCCAGTCCGCTCGCGGGATCGATGACGCGGCCATTCTTGAGGTGGATTTTCATGGTTCGATCCCAACCAGAATAAGCGGTACAGCAGGCACACCTCTTCCTTGCCTGACAACGTTATAAAGTTCTCCCTCGTAGTACGGCACGCCTGAACTCATTTGGGTTTGCAATGACTTCATAGGGAGTATTTCGATGCCAACATCAATTTGATCGCCGATGTAGAAGGCAAGATGCTTGACAAAAAGATCGTAAGCAACAAAAGAATATTTTCCGAACTGCACCTCCACCGCTACGCGATCTTTAACAAAATCCGTCTGATTGTAGCTGTAAATTGCAGCAGCCCCAGAGGCTTGAATTTCGTGTTTTTGCTCTTTGGGCGACATGGTTAATGTCTTTCGAATAAGGCGAGCATCTTTAGTAACCCAATAGCTCACTCGGCTCTCATGCCAGTGCTTCCCTCCAAGCATAGTCTTGAAGGTTCGATTCATCTCGACTGGACTAAAAAACACCTTGCCCTTTGTGCGTTTCTCTTCGGATACCTTGTTTTTACAAGCCTGCGCATCTACGGCGGAAATCACCTCTTGAATTTCTTGCCATAGCCCAGGTTTGTGAACAAGTAAAAACTCAAGCCCATTGAGATGTGAATAGGTTTCAATGATTTTCATGGTTGTAGCGTGCGCTATCTTCCATTAAGCGAAGTTGCTTTTCCTCCGCATCCTCATGAGATTCCCAAGGGGATTTAGTCAGGCTGTTGCCTGCGGCCAGAGGGTCGTATTTTGGACGCCCCATCGGGCGGACACGTAGCGTCCCTTGCATCGCGGCGGCAATACGTTCACGAGCGATTGCAACATAGCGGCCAACGATTTCGGCTCCGGCACCTTTTCGCCCGTGGCGTACCGCTGAGGCAATTGTGGTTCCAGTTCCAAGAAAAGGATCAAACACCCAATCTCCCGGATTTGTCATGGAGAGCACCAATCGGTCTGTCAACTCAGTTGGAAACTGGCAGGGATGTTCGGTTTTTTCGACGTGATTGCTTTTGACATTAGGAATATCCCAAACATCTCCTGGATTCTTGCCTAACGGATTACAGGAGTATTCCCCGGCTTTAGGGCCTTTGAAATGTTTTTTACCGGGATATTTTTGTGGTACGCGTACCGGGTCTAGATTAAAAACATAATCCTTACCCGGTCGCGTAAGCCACATGATAGTTTCATATCTCCCGGAAAAGCGCTTAGAGCAATGCAGTCCGTGCTCGAAATGCCAGACGATCCGGTTGCGCATAACCAAGCCTGTTTTACGGAAAATTGGATAAAGCACTGCATCCAGCGGAACGATGGCACCATTATCGACATAATTTCCCACCTGCCAGCAAATGCTACCCCGTTCCGCTAGGACTCGGGCGCATTCATTTATCACTTCAGTTTGCTGTATCAGATAGGCATCCAGATTCAACCGCCGTTCATATTCCTTGCCGATGTTATAAGGTGGTGAAGTCACAATAAGCTGCATGCTTTTATCGGGTATATCTCCCAACAATTTCAGGCAACCTCCAGGGAATATTACTGCCCCAGCATCTGCCAAGAAATGATCAGAGATTAATGTCTCGGTTTTTCCCTCAAACAGATTGCTGGGCTCTGTCATATTCATAATCATCAATTCCCCGCCAACAGGCTCATCACCGCCATCCGCACGGCGATGCCGAAGGTGACCTGAGCCAGGATCACCGATTGCGGACCGTCGGCCACTTCGGAGTCGATTTCCACGCCGCGGTTCATCGGCCCGGGGTGCATGACGATGGCGTCGGGCTTGGCGTGGCGCAGTTTTTCCACGGTTAGTCCCCAGTGTTTGTAGAACTCGCCGGCGGAAGGCAGGCGCGCACCCTGCATGCGTTCATTTTGCAGACGCAACATCATCACAACGTCGACGTCCTTGAGTCCTTGCGCTAAGTCGTGGTGGACATGTACGCCCAGGTTGCTGACGTCGCGCGGCAACAGGGTCTTGGGCGCGATCACTCGGACCTCAGGGCAGCCCAGGGTGGTGAGCGCGTGGATCTGCGAGCGCGCCACGCGCGAGTGCAGGACATCACCGACGATGGCTACCCGCAGGTTGTGGAAGCCGCCCTTGAAGTGGCGGATGGTGAACATGTCCAGTAGACCCTGGGTGGGGTGGGAACAGCGGCCGTCGCCGGCATTCACGACGTGGATGTGGGGGGCTACGTGGCGGGCGATCAGGTGGGCGGCACCGGCTGCGGCATGGCGCACCACGAACATGTCGGCGTGCATGGCCGCAAGGTTGGCCATGGTGTCGAGCAGGGTCTCGCCCTTGCTCTGCGAGGAGGCGCCGACGTTGAGGTTGACCACGTCCGCCGACAGGCGCTTGGCGGCGATCTCGAAGGTCGTGCGGGTGCGGGTGGAGTTCTCGAAAAAGATGTTGAACACCGCCTTGCCGCGCAGGAGGGGCACCGACTTCACCTCACGCTCGCCTACCGCGACGAAGGAGGACGCAGTATCCAGGATTTGCGTGAGGATGCGCGCCGGCAGGCCATCCAGGGTCAGCAGGTGTTTGAGCTGGCCGTCGGGCGTGAGCTGAAGATGGTCTCTCATGGGCGTTTCTCAAGCGTGAAACCCAGCTTGCCGTCCTCGCCGCGGGTGAGGGCGATGTTCTCGTGTTCCGCCAATTCCATTTGAGCGCCGACGAAGTCCGGGCAGATCGGCATCTCGCGACCGCCGCGGTCGAGCAGTACCGCCAGAGCGATCGACGCCGGACGGCCATAGTCGAACAACACGTTCATGGCCGCGCGTATGGTGCGGCCGGTGTGGAGCACGTCGTCGACCAGCAGGACGCGGCGTCCCTCCATGTCGAAGGGGATGCCCGAGGGTTTCACCTGCGAATGCAGGCCGATGCGGGAAAAATCGTCGCGGTAGAAGGAGATGTCCAGCACGCCTCGGGGCAGATCGCGCCCCAGGCGGGCGAGCAGAGCGTCCATCACCCAGACTCCGCCGGTGTGGATGCCGATCAGGGCGAGGTCGGGGCCCAGTGTGGGGGCGATGCGGTCAGCCAGGCGGGCGATGAGTTGTTCAGGGGAGGGCAGTTGTTGCATGGTTGTTGAGGGCAAGGTCGAAGTGGTCCTGCAGGATTTGTTGAGCGGCGACGCTGTCCTCTACCCGACGGCGCCCGGCGGCGTTGAGGCCGATCTCGCGCAGACGGGCGTCGGCTTCCACCGAGGTGAGACGTTCGTCGACCAGGGTGACGGGTAGGTGGAAGCGGCCGTGGAGTTGTTGTGCGAAACGGCGCGCGCGCCGCGTCAGGTCGTGCTCCTCGCCATCCAGAGACAGCGGCAGTCCGGCTACTAGCTGGCACGGTCGCCATTCCCCGATGAGAGCCTGGATGCGGGCGAAGCGGAAATCGTTGGCCTCGCTGCGGATGACTTCCAGGGGATGCGCCATCCGGGTTTCCCAATCGCCGACCGCGATACCGATCTTTTTGGTGCCAAAGTCGAAGGCCAGGATGGTGCCGTTCATGCGTGCCCGGCTTCGTCGGAAAGCATGGACAGGTTGATGCCCAGGAGCTGCATGGCGGCGTTCAGGCGCGCAGCGGGAGGATAGCCGAAAATCACATCAGGGTCGGCGGCTACGGTCAGCCAGGCGTTTTGCTTGATTTCGTCTTCCAGTTGGCCCGGCGCCCAGCCGGCATACCCCAGGGTCACCAGGATTTCGGCGGGGCCGTCGCGGCGGGCGGTGGCTTCAAGGATGTCCTTGGAGGTGGTGAGTCCCACACGGTTGTTGACCGACAAGGTAGAGCCCCAGGTGCCAACCGGCCGGTGCAGCACGAAACCGCGTTCGATCTGGACCGGACCCCCGTAGTAAACCGGCAACTGCTTCAGGTGCTCGTCCTGGAGTTCGAGTCCGATCTGGCTGAACAGACTCTCCAGGTTGAGTTCGATGGGGCGATTCACTACAACGCCCAGAGCTCCCTGCTCGCCGTGATCGCAGATGTAGGTCAGCGTGCCCGCGAAATTGGGGTCCTTCATCTTGCGCATGGCGATCAGGAAATGGTCGGTGAAATTGGAGTTGTCCATTGGGGCGTCCGGTTGATGAGTGGATTGTAACCCTGCCCGAGGAAGGTCGAGGCGTCCGCCAGAGCAACGGCCGCAGCGGCCGCAAAACGCGAACCGGTTTGCCGATTTGCGGAGCATGTAAGTAATGTCGCGTAACTTGCCTTCATTAAGCTGCCGGCGCAGGCCCTCATCCCCGGCCCTTCCCCCGGAGGGGGAAGGGGGTGGAACCCTTTTCGGGAGAGGGCAGGGTGAGGGAGCCCGGTGGTAAGCCAAATTGGTTTCGACAGCTTACTTAGGCGTTGACCTTGGTGAATTCTTTCCGGTTGTTGGTGAGCAGTCATCCTTGCTGCACCCTGCCCTGGCGCATCGGCTACCCGCCCCGATCGTCGCCCATCCCCTGTGAGGCTGGAAATGCGGGCGCTGTTCGAGGGGCGCCGAAGGGTAACCGGAATGAAAAACGCCCCGAATGAATCGGGGCGCCTGGAACCAGGTCTCCTCCATGCAGATACCGGATTGCAGCGAAACAAGAGTGACCCGTGAGTCAGTCCATCTCCGTGGTGTGGCGTTCTCCCACCACTTATCCACGACAGATCAAGCAGACTATACCGGTCTATTGACCGGACTGAATTACCCTGAGGTTTAATTGACGTCAGTCAAACTTACGAGCGCATCAATCCCTGCAATCCTTCATCGTCGTGATCTGTGCCAGCCTGGGCGCATCCTCGACACGAATCTGGCCGGCATTCACCTGGATCAGCCCTTGTTTGTCGAGAAACCCGAGTACGCGCGACAAGGTTTCCTGAGTCAGTCCCAGTTTGGCGGCGACATCCTGTTTGCGGGCAGGCAACTGGAAGGTGAAGCTGATGTCTTCCGGCGTGGGACGGTGTAGCAGGAGATAGCTGGCCACCCTCTGCACGCTGGATCGCTGGGCGCAGATTTCAGCGTCGCGCAGGCTCTCCATGAGGCGCCGTGACACCAGTTCCAGCGCCTGCCGCGTGAGCGAGATATCCGTGGCCAGCTCGCGGCGGAAGACCATCGCATCGATGGCCAGGAGGTGGCTGTCCTTGCCGGCGACGGCGTTGAACGGACAGACCTCGTCGAGAACCAGACAGGCTTCGCCCAGACTTTCCCCAGGCCCTACCAGGGAAACCACGCGCTCCATGTTGTTCGGCAGCGGGAGGAATACCCGGATCAGTCCGCTCACCACCACATACAGGAATTCGAGGCGCTCATTCTTCCGCGCCATCGCGCCATGTTTGGGCAAGGTGATGATCTTGGACCCGGCCGCCAGGCGTTCCAGGGCCGCGTCGGGCCATGACTGGAAATAGCTCAGCCGGCGCAGGGTTTCGGATATGCGCGCTGTGGAGATCGGCAATCTGTTCATGGACGAGAAACTCGGGATTCACGGGGGGGGCGCATCATGCGCCACGATGCGGCGGGGGGGAACCGTGGGTTAACGATTGCTGCCGGCCACCAGTTGATATTCGAACAGACGGCACTCCAGCGGGCCGTTGAACAGGGGCGTGCGGCGGCTGGCCTTGAGGCCGATGGCGCGCGCGAACTCGGGGTCGCCAGAAATGAAGCACGCCGTCCAGCCGGGAAAATGCTGCTTCAGGTTGTCGCCGATCGCATGGTAGAAAGCGACCAGATCGTCCTCGCTACCCAGGCGCACGCCGTAGGGCGGGTTGCTGACGATGAAACCGGTTTCGGTGGGTGGGTCAACGTTGAGGAAATCGGCTTCCATCAGGCGTACGCAGTCGAAGACGCCGGCGGCTTTCAGGTTGAGTCCGGCGGCGCGGATCATCAGCGGGTCGCTGTCGGAGCCGAAGATGGGCAGTGGGTGCGGTTCCAGCGCCACCGCCTGGGCGTTCTTGCGCAGGCGTTGCCATTCGATCATGTCGAAGCTGGCCAGATTCTCGAAGGCGAAGTGGCGCTTCAGTCCGGGGGCCACGTTCAGCGCCATCAAGGCCGCCTCCAGCAGGATGGTGCCGCCGCCCATCATAGGGTCGTAGAGCGGCATTTCGGGGGTCCAGCCGGCCAGTTTCAGCAGGCCGGCGGCCAGGTTCTCGTTGAGGGGGGCGGCCGCCGCCTCCACCCGGTAGCCGCGCCGGTTCAGGGGCGCGCCGGAGAGGTCCAGGTAGAGGGTGTAGCGCTCTTCGGAGAGGAACAGGGTGATGGGCACCTGGGGATCCCGCGTCTCCACGCTGGGTCGCTCGCCGACGGCGGCGCGGAAGCGGTCGCACACCGCGTCCTTGATGCGCAGGGTGACGAAGTTGAGGCTCTTCAGCGGGCTGGATTTGCCCACGGTGGTGACGGCGATGCTCTTCGAGACGTCGAACAGGCCCGGCCAGTGGATGGCCATGGCGGCTTCGTAGAGATCGTCCTCGGTGCGGTAATGGCCTTCACCCACCTGCCAGAGCACGCGGATGCCCAGGCGGCTCCACAGGTTCACCTTCCAGGCCAGGGTGATGTCGCCCAGGACGGTGACGCCGCCGCGGGCCGGCATCTGGTCGCCGGCGCCGATCTCCGCA